>NZ_JBWMAW010000019.1:0-73252 GCF_056521395.1 Rhodoferax sp. LS1R11 | reverse complement strand
CTTCCGTACCACGGATGTGACCGGTGCGATCGAGTTGCCAGAAGGCAAAGAGATGGTGATGCCGGGTGACAACGTGTCGATCACGGTCAAGTTGATCAACCCGATCGCCATGGAAGAGGGTCTGCGTTTCGCCATCCGTGAAGGTGGCAAGACGGTGGGTGCTGGTGTGGTTGCCAAAATCATTGCGTAAATTTCTGTAGGGGCGTAGCTCAATTGGCAGAGCGTCGGTCTCCAAAACCGAAGGTTGATGGTTCGATTCCTTCCGCCCCTGCCACCTGAATCGGAGATGAAGGTGGATTTCAAGCCCGCTATGAAAATGGCGGGCTTCAGCGTCTAAAGGGCGCTAATTTTGATTTGAAGTTGAAAAGCGCGAGATTGATAAAAATGGCTACCACACAAGTTCAGACAGTCAGTACCGGGGTTGATAAGGCCAAGCTTGCTGCGGCATCGGCGTTGGTTGTGGCTGCATTGGTGGCTTATTATTTGCTCGTCAAGCAGGGGTCGCTTGCGCAATGGGGTGCCTTGTTGTTGGGATTGGGTGCTGCTGTTGTTGTGTTTTTCACATCCGAGCCTGGTAAGGCTTTGTTTGCGTTTGGCCGCGATGCGTGGCGTGAAGTAAAGAAGGTTGTCTGGCCTGCGCGCAAAGAGGCAATCCAGATGACGGCCTATGTGTTTTTCTTCGTTTTGATCATGGCCCTGTTTCTGTGGCTGACTGACAAGACGCTTGAATGGCTGTTTTATGACCTGATTCTGGGGTGGAAAAAGTAATGAATGATGTTGTAGATACTCCGTCAAACGACACGCCTGCAGCTGCGCAGGTTTTGGCGACTGCGCCAACCAACCCTGATTTGCGTTGGTATGTTGTGCATGCCTATTCCGGTATGGAAAAGGCTGTTGAGCGAAATATCATCGAGCGCATTACGCGTGCCGGTATGGAGAGCAAGTTCGGCCGCATTCTGGTTCCCATGGAAGAAGTGGTTGAAATCAAGAATGGTCAGAAGAAGACCACCGAGCGAAAGTTTTTCCCGGGCTATGTCCTGGTCGAAATGGTCATGGATGATGAGACCTGGCATTTGGTGAAGCACACGAACAAGGTCACTGGGTTTGTTGGTGGGGCCAAGAACCGTCCTGCGCCAATATCTGAGGCTGAGGTCATGAAGATCGTCAACCAGATGCAGGAAGGCACTGAGAAGCCGCGTCACAAGGTTGAGTTTGAGGTGGGTGAGTTTGTACGCGTCAAAGATGGCCCATTCACTGACTTCAATGGTTCGGTGGAAGATGTGAATTACGAAAAGAGCAAGGTCCGCGTTGCGGTGACCATCTTCGGGCGTTCGACGCCTGTGGAGCTCGATTTCTCGCAGATCGAAAAGACCTGAATTTAAATTTTTGGAATCCGCATTTTTCGACTCGATGCGGATGTTGACAGTGAGTCGTTAACCCCGGGGAGTCGGGGCCTGCAACTTTTACTTTTAAGTTGCACGGCTCAGGCGCTACTACCCGCAAGGAGAAAAGCATGGCGAAAAAAATCGTCGGTTTTGTTAAGCTGCAAGTGCCAGCAGGCAAGGCCAACCCATCACCACCCATCGGCCCAGCCTTGGGTCAACGCGGCTTGAATATCATGGAGTTCTGCAAAGCGTTCAACGCTCAGACTCAAGGTATCGAGCCAGGTCTGCCTCTGCCAGTGGTGATCACTGCATTCGCAGACAAGAGCTTCACTTTTGTTATCAAATCGCCACCGTCGTCGATTTTGATCAAGAAGGCCGTCAAGATTGACAAGGGCTCGGCAACGCCTCAGTCCGTCAAGGTTGGCAAGATTACTCGTGCCCAGCTCGAAGAGATCGCCAAGACCAAGATGAAAGACCTGACTGCGGCCGATATGGATGCAGCAGTTCGTACCATCGCTGGCTCTGCCCGCTCGATGGGCGTGAATGTGGAAGGTGTCTAAATGACTCAGCTCACCAAAAAACAAAAATCCTTCGAAGGTAAGGTCGATAGCAACAAGCTGTACCCTTTGGCTGACGCTTTGGGCCTTGTCAAAGGATGCGCTAACGCCAAATTCGATGAGTCTATCGATGTGGCCGTTCAGCTCGGTATTGATGCCAAAAAATCCGACCAAGTGGTGCGTGGCGCTGTCGTGTTGCCTAACGGTACTGGCAAAACAAAGCGTGTCGCCGTTTTTGCCCAAGGCGCCAAGGCTGACGAAGCCAAAGCTGCTGGCGCTGACATTGTTGGTATGGATGACCTGGCTGCCATGATCAAGGCGGGCGACATGCCCTTCGATATCGTGATCGCTGCGCCCGATGCCATGCGTATCGTTGGTACGTTGGGTCAGATTTTGGGACCACGTGGATTGATGCCTAACCCTAAGGTGGGTACCGTTACGCCTGACGTCGCCACCGCGGTGAAAAACGCCAAAGCCGGTCAAGTGCAGTTCCGCGTCGACAAAGCCGGTATTGTGCATTCCACCATTGGTCGTCGCTCCTTCGATAACGACAAGTTGCAAGGCAACTTGGCTGCTCTCGTGGATGCCTTGACCAAAGCCAAGCCTGCAACCAGCAAGGGTTTGTATTTGAGAAAAGTCGCAATTTCGTCCACGATGGGTGTGGGTGTCCGTGTGGACATGCAAACCATCGCAGCGTAATTGCAAATTTCTGGTTGCCTGAAAAGGCGACCTGATGTGGTGGGCTGCTCTGGATTGAAAAGTCCGGGCGGGTCATCCAAGACCGTTGGTGTGCCGTCCGAATTCGTTTGAAGCGGCGCTTAATCAAAGACAACCAACGCAGATGGCGATCCCGCTGCAGATGGAATGAGTTCCTGAACAGTTGGTCGCTGCAATGTGGCGTGTTTGAAGGCAAATTGCCGACAAATACATTTGAAGGAGTAGACCTTGAGTCTTAATCGCAGTGAGAAAGAAGCGGTCATCAGTGATGTGACTGGCCTCGCCGCAAAAGCTCAAACGCTCGTGATAGCGGAATACCGTGGCATCACGGTCGCTGACATGACCAAATTGCGCTCCACCGCGCGCAGCAATGGTGTGAGTCTGAGTGTGTTGAAAAACACCTTGGCTCGCCGTGCTGTCGCAGGTAGCGGATTTGACGTTGTGTCCGGCCTGATGACTGGTCCGCTGATCTATAGTTTTTCTGAAGATGCAGTGGCTGCCGCGCGAGTGGTAGCTGACTTCGCGAAAACCAACGACAAGTTGGTGATTCGCGGTGGTGCATACGGCGGAAAAGCTCTGGACGTCAATGGCGTTAAACAGCTGGCAAGCATCCCTTCCAAAGAAGTGTTGTTGGCGCAGTTGCTGGGCTTGATGCAATCCCCGATTTCCCGTACGGCACGTGTGCTCGCGGCAATCGCGGAGAAAAAAGGCGCCGGTGTGGCAGAAGCAGCTGAAGAAGCACCCGCTGAGGCAGTGTCGGCTTAATTGTCCGCTGCATTTGGTAACCAATATTGTTAGGAAATAAAAATGGCATTCGATAAAGACGCATTTTTGACCGCGCTGGATAGCATGACGGTCATGGAACTCAACGACCTGGTGAAAGCCATCGAAGAGAAATTTGGCGTAAGCGCTGCTGCTATGGCCGGCCCCGCTGCTGGCGGCGCTGCTGCTGCTGTCGTGGAAGAGAAGACCGAATTCAACGTCGTGTTGCTCGAAGCTGGTGCAGCCAAGGTCTCCGTGATCAAGGCTGTGCGCGAAATCACCGGTCTGGGACTCAAGGAAGCCAAGGATCTGGTGGACGGTGCTCCGAAGAACGTCAAAGAAGGCATCTCCAAAGCTGATGCTGATGCAGCTTTGAAGAAGCTGATTGAAGCCGGTGCTAAGGCCGAGCTCAAGTAATTGAGTTGATAAAAAAGGCTGGGAGCTCCCAAAGAGCTCCCAGCTTTTTGTGTTTTAGAGAGAGCACTGAAAAACAGACAAAAAAGTCTGTTTTTCAGTGTCTTCTGACCCCGACTGCAGAAGATGCCTTGGTTCGGGTTGCACGCAATGTGCAGCCGTCCGCCAATGATTGGTAGTGGCCAATCACCAAGTTAGTTGAGTGTGGTGCTCAACATACCAGTCGCCTAGGACCCCCAGGATTCCTCAGTCTTTGCCCGGAGATCTCATGGCTTACACATACACCGAACGCAAGCGAATTCGCAAAAATTTTGGCAGTCGCGACAGCGTGCTAGAAATACCTTACCTGTTGCAAATGCAAAAGGATGCCTACACCGCATTCCTCCAGGCAGATGTGCCACCCAAGAAGCGAACCGTTGAAGGATTGCAGGCCGCATTTGAGGCCGCTTTCCCCATCATTTCCCACAACGGGTTTGTTGAGATGAAGTATCTCGAATACAACCTGGCCAAGCCTGCGTTCGACGTGCGTGAATGCCAGACCCGGGGTCTGACCTTTGCATCGGCTGTTCGCGCCAAGGTGCAGTTGTTCATTTACGACCGTGAATCGTCAACGTCGCAGAACAAGGTGATCAAAGAGGTCAAAGAACAAGAGGTTTACATGGGCGAAGTGCCCTTGATGACCGGTAAGGGTTCTTTCATCATCAATGGCACGGAACGTGTGATCGTTTCCCAGTTGCATCGTTCTCCTGGCGTGTTCTTTGAGCATGACAAGGGCAAGACGCATAGTTCAGGCAAGCTGCTGTTTTCGGCACGAATCATTCCTTACCGTGGTTCATGGCTCGATTTTGAATTCGATCCAAAGGACATTCTGTACTTCCGCGTCGACCGTCGCCGCAAGATGCCGGTCACGATTCTGCTCAAAGCCATAGGCTTGAATCACGAGTCTATTCTGGCGAATTTCTTCGTCAATGACAATTTCCGCTTGATGGACAGCGGCGCACAGATGGAGTTCGTCGCAGAGCGCCTTCGGGGAGAGGTTGCCCGTTTTGACGTGACCGACAAGGGCGGCAAAGTCATTGTTGCTAAAGACAAACGTGTGACCGCCCGTCACACCCGTGAGCTGGAGCAGTCAGAAACCACGCACATCAGCGTTCCTGAGGACTTCCTGATCGGTCGTGTCGTTGCGCGCAACATTGTGGACACTGACACCGGCGAAATCCTGGCCAAAGCCAATGAGGAACTCACTGAGGCATTGCTCAAAAAGCTGCGCACCTCTGGCGTGCAAGACCTCCCATGTATCTATACCAATGAGTTGGACCAGGGTGCGTACATTTCGCAGACCCTGCGAAGCGACGAAACGGTGGATGAGTTTGCTGCCCGCGTTGCTATCTATCGCATGATGCGTCCTGGCGAGCCACCAACAGAAGATGCTGTGCAGGCACTCTTCCAACGATTGTTCTACAACCCTGACACCTACGACTTATCGCGCGTGGGTCGGATGAAGTTCAACGCCAAGATGGGCCGCGCCGAGTCCACTGGCCCGATGGTACTGACCAATGAAGACATCTTGGCTGTGGTCAAGATTCTGGTCGATTTGCGCAATGGCCGCGGTGAAGTCGACGATATTGACCACTTGGGCAACCGTCGTGTCCGTTGTGTCGGTGAACTGGCTGAGAACCAGTACCGTACGGGTCTGGCACGTATCGAGAAGGCTGTGAAAGAACGTCTTGGCCAGGCGGAGCAAGAGCCGTTGATGCCGCATGATTTGATTAACAGCAAGCCAATCTCGGCTGCGTTGAAAGAGTTCTTTGGTGCATCGCAGCTCTCGCAGTTCATGGACCAGACCAACCCACTGTCCGAGATCACCCACAAGCGCCGTGTTTCGGCGCTTGGACCAGGTGGTTTGACGCGCGAGCGCGCTGGCTTTGAAGTGCGCGACGTGCACGTGACCCATTACGGACGTGTGTGTCCTATTGAAACGCCAGAGGGACCCAACATTGGTCTGATCAACTCTTTGGCACTGTACGCACGATTGAATGAGTATGGATTCATCGAAACACCTTACCGCCGCGTGGTGGACAGCCAGGTGACGATGGACATCGACTACCTGTCAGCCATCGAGGAAGGCAAATACGTTATCGCTCAAGCGAACGCGACACTGGACAAAGACGACAAGCTTACGGGTGAATTGATTTCTGCCCGTGAAGCTGGTGAATCCATTCTGGTTGGCGCCGAGCGTGTGCAATACATGGACGTTTCGCCTGCACAGATCGTGTCGGTGGCGGCGTCGCTGGTTCCGTTCCTGGAGCATGATGATGCAAATCGCGCTTTGATGGGTGCGAACATGTCGCGTCAAGCCGTGCCTGTGCTTCGTCCAGAGAAGCCCATGGTGGGAACCGGTATTGAGCGAGTGGCTGCTGTTGACTCCGGAACTGTTGTGACGGCAACCCGCGGTGGTGTGGTTGACTACGTTGATGCAACCCGTGTGGTTATTCGCGTTAATGATGCTGAGGCGCAGGCTGGTGAAGTGGGTGTGGACATCTACAACCTGATCAAATACCAGCGTTCGAACCAGAACACCAACATTCATCAGCGTCCCATCGTCAGCAAGGGTGATCGTCTGGCCAAGGGGGATGTGATTGCCGATGGCGCATCGACGGATCTCGGCGAATTGGCACTGGGTCAGAACATGCTGATCGCGTTCATGCCATGGAACGGGTACAACTTTGAAGACTCGATTTTGATCAGTGAGCGTGTCGTCGCAGAAGATCGTTACACCTCTATTCACATCGAAGAGTTGGTGGTGATGGCTCGCGACACCAAGTTGGGGTCAGAGGAAATCACGCGCGACATCCCGAACTTGAGCGAGCAACAGCTCAATCGCCTGGACGAGTCGGGGATCATCTATGTGGGTGCCGAGGTGCAGCCCGGCGACACGCTGGTGGGCAAGGTAACACCTAAAGGTGAGACCACGTTGACTCCTGAAGAGAAGTTGTTGCGCGCTATCTTTGGCGAAAAAGCCAGCGATGTAAAAGATACATCGCTGCGTGTTGACCAAGGTTCCCGTGGAACTGTGATCGACGTGCAAGTCTTCACACGTGAAGGCATCGTGCGTGACCGACGTGCCCAGCAAATTATTGATGATGAACTCAAGCGCTTCCGCCTTGACCTGAATGATCAGTTGCGTATTGTTGAGGCTGATGCGTTTGACCGTATCGAAAAACTATTGACCGGTAAAGTTGCGAATGGCGGCCCTCAGAAGCTGGCCAAAGGCACCAAAATCGACAAGACCTATTTGAGCTCGGTGGAGAAATTCCACTGGTTCGACATTCGCCCAGCCGAAGACGAAACCGCAACTCAATTGGAGAGCATCAAGAACTCCCTGGAGCAGACGCGTCACAGTTTTGACTTGGCCTTTGAAGAGAAGCGCAAGAAGTTGACGCAAGGTGATGAGTTGCCAGCGGGCGTGTTGAAGATGGTGAAGGTCTACATCGCTGTCAAACGTCACCTGCAGCCGGGTGACAAGATGGCGGGTCGTCACGGTAACAAGGGTGTGGTCTCCAAGATCGTTCCGGTCGAAGACATGCCTTATATGGCCGATGGCACGCCTTGTGACATCGTGCTAAATCCTTTGGGTGTGCCCTCGCGGATGAACGTGGGTCAGGTGCTTGAAGTTCACTTGGGTTGGGCCGGCAAAGGCATCGGTCACCGCATTGGTGACATGTTGCAGGCTGAAGCCAAGGTGGCTGAACTGCGCACGTTCATGGACGAGCTCTACAACGGCACAGGCCGCAAGGAGGACTTGGCACAACTGAGCGATGACCAGGTGCTGGAAATGGCAGGTAACCTGACATCTGGTGTGCCGTTTGCAACGCCAGTGTTTGACGGTGCTTCGGAAAATGAAATCCGGACCATGCTGCAATTGGCGTATCCCGACGATGTAGCCAAGGAAAAAGGCTTGACGGCCACCCGCACACAGGCTTACCTGTATGACGGCCGCTCTGGTGATGCTTTTGAGCGTCCGACGACGATTGGTTATATGCACTTCTTGAAACTGCACCATTTGGTGGATGACAAGATGCACGCCCGTTCAACCGGTCCTTACAGTCTCGTCACCCAGCAACCGCTGGGCGGCAAGGCCCAGTTCGGCGGTCAGCGTTTCGGTGAGATGGAGGTCTGGGCACTGGAAGCTTACGGCGCCGCTTACACGCTTCAGGAAATGCTCACTGTCAAGTCAGATGACGTGCAAGGTCGTACCAAAGTGTACGAAAGCATTGTCAAGGGTGAACATTCGATCGAAGCCGGTATGCCGGAGTCATTCAATGTGCTGGTCAAGGAAATTCGCTCACTCGGTATTGATATCGAGTTGGAACGCAGCTAAGCACGGACAAGAAAAGGATTCAACATGAAATCATTACTCGATCTGTTCAAGCAGTTCACGCCAGATGAGCATTTCAATGCCATCAAAATTGGCATGGCCTCTCCCGAGAAGATTCGTTCGTGGTCTTTCGGCGAAGTCAAAAAACCTGAAACCATCAACTATCGGACATTCAAACCCGAACGTGATGGCCTCTTTTGCGCCAAGATCTTCGGACCCATCAAGGATTACGAATGCCTGTGCGGCAAATACAAGCGCCTCAAGCACCGTGGTGTGATCTGCGAGAAGTGCGGCGTTGAAGTCACACAGACCAAAGTGCGACGCGAACGCATGGGTCACATCGACCTGGCGGCACCTTGCGCTCATATTTGGTTCCTGAAGTCACTGCCATCACGTCTGGGTCTGGTGCTCGACATGACACTGCGGGACATCGAACGCGTGTTGTATTTTGAAGCGTATGTGGTGACGGACCCCGGCATGACACCGCTGAAGAAGTTCAGCATCATGTCGGAAGACGACTTCGACGCCAAATTCAAGGAATACGGCGACGAGTTTCAGGCCAAGATGGGCGCCGAAGGTATCAAGGATTTGCTGCAAAGCATTGACATTGATGGCTCAATTGAAAAGCTGCGCAATGATCCGAGTGGCTCTGAGCTGAAGATCAAGAAGAACACCAAGCGTCTCAAGTTGCTCGAGGCGTTCAAGAAATCAGGCATCAAGCCGGAGTGGATGGTGCTGGACGTGCTGCCCGTGCTGCCGCCTGATTTGCGCCCGTTGGTACCTCTGGACGGTGGTCGTTTTGCCACGTCGGACCTGAATGATCTTTATCGCCGCGTCATCAACCGCAACAGCCGTCTGCGTCGTTTGCTGGAATTGAAGGCGCCCGAGATCATTGCCCGCAATGAAAAACGCATGCTGCAAGAGGCTGTGGACTCCTTGCTGGACAACGGTCGTCGCGGCAAAGCCATGACGGGTGCCAACAAGCGTGCGCTCAAGTCACTGGCTGACATGATCAAAGGCAAGAGCGGTCGTTTCCGGCAGAACTTGCTGGGCAAGCGGGTCGATTACTCGGGCCGGTCCGTCATTGTGGTGGGCCCTACGCTCAAACTTCATCAGTGCGGCCTGCCCAAGCTGATGGCGCTTGAGTTGTTCAAGCCTTTCATCTTCGCGCGCCTGGAAGCCATGGGCATTGCCACGACCATCAAGGCGGCGAAAAAGGAAGTCGAATCCGGTACGCCAGTGGTGTGGGACATCCTGGAAGAAGTGATCAAAGAGCATCCCGTGATGCTGAACCGTGCACCAACGTTGCACCGCTTGGGCATCCAGGCGTTTGAGCCCATCTTGATCGAAGGCAAGGCGATTCAGCTGCACCCGCTGGTTTGTGCCGCATTCAATGCCGACTTTGACGGTGACCAGATGGCCGTCCACGTGCCCTTGTCCGTCGAGGCGCAGGTTGAGTGCCGTACGCTGATGCTGGCCTCGAACAACGTGTTGTTCCCGTCGAATGGCGAGCCGTCCATCGTTCCGTCACAAGACGTGGTGCTTGGCCTGTACTACACCACCCGCGATCGCATTAACGGCAAGGGCGAGGGCTTGATCTTTGCCGATACCGGTGAAGTTCAGCGTGCTTTCGACGCAGGCCAAGTTGAGTTGGCTGCTCGGATCAACGTGCGTTTGACCGAGTACACCAAGGACAAGGAAACTGGCGAATTGGTCCCTTCGACCAAGCTGTGGGAAACCACTGCAGGTCGCGCTTTGTTGTCTGAAATCTTGCCCAAGGGCTTGCCGTTTTCGAACATCAACAAGGCACTCAAGAAAAAGGAAATCTCCAAGCTTATCAACGTGTCTTTCCGCAAGTGCGGACTCAAAGAGACGGTTGTGTTCGCTGACAAGCTCCTTCAATATGGATTCCGTCTGGCTACCAAGGCCGGTATTTCGATCTGTATCGATGACATGCTGGTGCCCACAGAAAAGCCTGGCATCATTGAGCGCGCTGAAAAAGAAGTCAAAGAAATCGGACAGCAGTACACGTCTGGTCTGGTGACTTCCGGTGAGCGTTACAACAAGGTGGTTGACATCTGGGGCAAGGCCGGCGACGAAGTGTCGAAGGTCATGATGGCGCGTTTGTCCAAGGAGATCGTCACTGATCGTCATGGCAATCAAGTGCAACAAGAGTCGTTCAACTCCATCTACATGATGGCTGACTCCGGTGCCCGCGGCTCAGCCGCCCAGATTCGCCAGGTGGCAGGTATGCGTGGATTGATGGCCAAGCCTGACGGCTCCATCATTGAGACACCCATCACCGCCAACTTCCGTGAAGGTCTGAACGTGTTGGAGTACTTCATCTCCACCCACGGAGCCCGAAAAGGTCTGGCAGATACCGCGCTGAAGACAGCGAACTCTGGTTACCTTACACGTCGTCTGGTTGACGTGACGCAGGATCTGGTCGTTACCGAGCAGGATTGCGGCACGCACGCGGGTTATCTGATGCGCGCCATCGTCGAGGGTGGTGAAGTCATTGAGTCCTTGCGCGATCGTATTTTGGGCCGTTCGGCAGCAGATGATGTGTTGCACCCTGAGAACCGTTCTGTGCTGGCCGAGGCTGGCGCGATGCTGGACGAAGACCTGATCGACGAGCTGGAGGTGGCGGGTGTTGACGAAGTGAAGGTGCGTACAGCCCTGACCTGCGAAACGCGTTTCGGTATTTGCGCCCGTTGCTACGGTCGCGATCTGGGTCGTGGTGGTTTGGTCAATGGTGGTGAGGCCGTTGGTGTGATTGCTGCGCAATCTATTGGCGAGCCAGGCACCCAGCTGACCATGCGGACCTTCCACATTGGTGGCGCGGCATCCCGTGCCGCCATCGCCTCCAGCGTGGAAGCCAAGTCCAATGGCAATATTGGCTTCAACGCCACCATGCGTTATGTTACCAACGGCAAGAAGGAGCAGGTTGTGATTTCCCGGTCCGGCGAGATCGTCATTCATGACGAGCATGGCCGTGAGCGTGAGCGCCACAAGGTGCCGTACGGTGCGATCCTGGCTGTCAAGGCCGACCAGACGGTCAAGTCCGGCACGATTCTCGCCAACTGGGATCCGTTGACTCGTCCCATCATTACCGAGTTCGCGGGCAAGGCCCACTTCGAGAATGTTGAAGAAGGTCTGACGGTTGCCAAGCAGGTGGACGAAGTGACCGGTCTGTCAACCATGGTTGTGATCGATCCGAAACGCCGTGGTTCGACCAAGGTCATCCGTCCTCAGGTCAAGTTGATTGACTCGACCGGCAATGAGGTCAAGATTCCTGGAACCGACCACTCGGTGACGATCGGTTTCCCGGTTGGCGCTTTGGTTCAGGTACGAGACGGTCAGGATGTGGGCCCAGGCGAAGTGCTGGCGCGTATCCCAATTGAAGGCCAGAAGACGCGTGACATTACCGGCGGTTTGCCGCGTGTGGCCGAGTTGTTTGAAGCCCGTTCGCCAAAAGACAAGGGCGTCCTAGCTGAAATGACCGGTACTGTGTCCTTCGGTAAAGAAACCAAAGGCAAGATTCGCTTGCAGATCACCGATCCAGAAGGTTCCGTCTGGGAAGAGCTTGTGCCCAAAGAGAAGAACATTTTGGTGCACGAAGGCCAGGTTGTGAACAAAGGTGAAAGCGTTGTGGACGGTCCTGCCGACCCACAAGACATCTTGCGCTTGCTGGGTTCGGAAGAACTGGCTCGTTACATTGTTGACGAAGTTCAGGACGTTTACCGCTTGCAGGGCGTGAAGATCAACGACAAACACATTGAAGTGATTGTTCGCCAGATGTTGCGTCGTGTGGTTGTTGAAAATGCGGGTGACTCCAGCTACATCAACGGCGAGCAAGTGGAGCGCTCCGAGATGCTCAACACCAATGACGCATTGCGCGCCGAGGACAAAATCCCCGCCGTGTTCACGAACTTGTTGTTGGGTATCACCAAGGCGTCGTTGTCGACAGACAGCTTCATCAGTGCGGCGTCCTTCCAGGAAACCACACGTGTTCTGACCGAAGCTGCCATCATGGGCAAACGTGACGAACTGCGTGGCTTGAAGGAAAACGTCATCGTCGGTCGTCTGATTCCTGCCGGTACCGGCATGGCTTACCACGAAGCTCGCAAAGTTCGCGAGAATATGGACGACGCTGAGCGTCGTGCCATCTCCGAAGCTGAAGCCGCTGAGTTGGCTGGCGATATGGAAGCGACAGAGACCAACGAAGGAGCTGCAGCCGAGTAAGACTCGTTCTGCTTCTTGATTGATAGCGCCCCAAGGCCTTTTTATAAGGGCTTGGGGCGTTTTTCTTGATAAGAAAGGATGTTCGGCATGAAGGGTTCTGGAGGTTGTAGGTAATGATCGATTCCCTGTGGGTCTGGGCTTTTGCCGCCCTGTTGTTGTTCTGGTCCATGGGGGCGTACAACCGTCTGATGCGGCTGCGTTCGCGGGCGATCGTTGCTTTTGCAGTCCTCGAAGGGTTGTTCAATCAATACGTGGCTATGGTCAAAATCAGCTTTCCCGAAAGCGGGTTCGGGACACTCAGTGGTTGGGGTCCAGTTGATGATTCCGACACTTCGGCGTGGGGCTGGCTCGTTGCTGCTACCGAGCAGTTTTCAGCATCCTTGCGGGTTGTTCACCCAAAGCCTCTGGATGGTCCGGCCATGAGTGCGTTTAGAACGGCCCATGAAACGCTGAGTTCATCATGGATTCGATTGCGTGATTTACCGCCGGATCTGGCAGGCTCCGCACTGCCTGCGTCTTTACAAGCGCAATGGGAACACGTGGCCATTCAGGTTGAACTGGCTCGATCCGAATTTAATAAGACGATTGTCAATTACAACGAGGCTATTGGGCAGTTTCCTGCATTGCTACTAGCGTGGATTGTTGGTTTCAAGACGGCACAGCCGATATAGGTAGGAAGATGGATTCGAACGAACAGAAAATTCCCTTGTGGACGCAATTGCAGTCGGTGGCGGCAGTCTTGCTCGCCATTCGTTCTGGTGTGTCGGGCACGGCCGCGTTGAACGATGTGCCTGCTAGTTTGCGACCCGGGGTACAAGCCTTGGTGTTTCATGTGCTGCGGTATCTGGGGCGCGCCGAGGCATTGCGACAACTTCTCGCCAGTCGTACCCCGCCGCCGCCAGCTGACGCCTTGCTTTGCACAGCCCTTGCCTTGGCGTGGCGTGAGCAGGATGCCCCCTATGAGGTGTTTACGCTTGTGAATCAAGCCGTCGAGGCCGCCAAGAAAAATCCGACTACCAGCCCGCAGGCCAGTTTCATCAATGCCTGCCTGCGTCGCTTTTTGCGCGAGCGCGAGGCACTGGTGGCTGAGACCGATACCAAGCCGCTGGCGATGTGGAACCACCCGTCATGGTGGATTGATCGACTTCGCAAAGACTGGCCCAGCGACTGGCGTGCCATTCTAGAGGCCAACAATCGCCAAGCGCCTATGACTTTGCGCGTGAACAGCCGACGTGCCAGTGTCCAGGCATATTTGCAGAAACTCCAGGACGTCGGTTTGAATGCCACATCGGCTGGCGCATCAGGCATTACCCTGGCGCAGCCCAGGCCCGTGCATGAGTTGCCAGGGTTCGATGGCGGGGTTGTGTCGGTACAAGACGCCGCGGCCCAGATCGCCGCACCGCTGTTGCTCACTGGGATGATGGCGAATGGGCCCTTACGTGTCCTTGACGCTTGTGCCGCGCCTGGTGGCAAGACGGCGCATTTGCTGGAGATGGCCGATTGCAAGCTGACCGCTTTGGACGTCGATCCTGTTCGATGCGAAAAAATTACACAGACTCTGCAGCGAATGGACTTGCACGCCGACGTTAGGGTGGGTGATGCAGCCAACCCGGCTGCGTGGTGGGATGGCCAGATGTTTGACGCCATCCTGCTGGACGCGCCCTGTTCGGCATCAGGCATTGTGCGCCGACATCCTGATGTTCGCTGGTTAAGGCGTGAGTCGGATATTGCACAGCTCGCTGCCATTCAGGCTCGACTGCTCAAGGCCCTGTGGCCACTGGTCAAGCCGGGCGGGCGCTTGTTGTATTGCACCTGTTCTGTTTTTCGGGCTGAGGGCGAAGGGCAGATACAAACGTTTCTTGCGCACAACACACAGGCCACTTTACTGCCCTCGCCGGGCCATTTGCTGCCCCAGCATGTGTCAAATCTCAATGCAGTCCAAGACAATCTAGGCTGTGACCATGATGGCTTCTATTACGCACTACTTGAAAAACGCTCGGCTTAACTTGCTTGGGCTGTTGGCCTGCGCCTGTTTGCTTGCCTGCATGGTTGGCGGGGTGCGTGCCCAGTCGCCCGGTTCCGAGATCAGTCTCTTGAAGGTTGAGCGGGCTGGGGACGCCATTTTTCTCACGGCAACGGCCCGGTTTGATTTGTCTGCCGCCGTAGAGGATGCATTGCTCAAAGGTGTCGCCGTTTTTTTTGTGGCTGAGGCCGACGTGTACCGGGAGCGTTGGTACTGGACCAATAAGCGGGTGGTCAGCGCTGAGCGCCATATGCGTCTGGCCTATCAGCCACTCACCCGGCGCTGGCGCTTGAACGTGGCATCCGGGCTGATCACCAATGCCGGGCTTGGCATGGCCCTCAATCAAAATTTTGAATCATTGCCCGATGCACTGGCGGCGGTTCAACGGGTGTCTCGGTGGAAGATTGCAGAGGCCTCGGATATTGACGTTCAGCAAGCTCACTTGATTGAGTACCGCTTTCGTCTTGATGCCGCCCAATTGCCACGGCCCTTGCAAATCGGCACGCTGGGACAGTCTGATTGGGACATCACAGCCTTGTCTCGTCGCCCGCTGGTGATTGAGAGCGCCAAGTGAGCGAGCCAGCTTCCGCCTCAGGTTTGGCCGGTCGGTTCTCCCTGAAAAGCCCTCGCGGTCTGCGCTGGACTGTGAGTGCGGGCCTTGCTGCCATGGTGGCAGTGGGACTCGTGCTGTTGTTCCTTTTGACGCAGGCCACGACCAACCGCGATATGTATGAGCGCAACTATGCGCGCCTCTTCACACTCAATATGGTGGTTGCCGGGCTCCTGCTGGTTGTCATCTTGTGGATTGCCTATCGGTTGGTGAAGCGCCTTCGGCAGGGTAAATTCGGCAGCCGCCTGCTGGTCAAAATTGCGGCCATTTTTGCGTTGGCTGGATTTGCACCAGGTGTCCTGATTTATGTGGTCTCCTACCAGTTTGTGTCGCGCTCCATCGAAAGCTGGTTTGACGTCAAGGTGGAAGGCGCGTTGGATGCGGGCGTCAATCTGGGTCGGGTGACGCTTGAAGCTCTTTCCAGTGAGCTGGCGGGCAAGGCGCGGGCGTCCGCCTCTCAACTGGCCGATACGTCCGATGTCAGTGCTGCATTGGCTCTGGAGCGCACCCGTGAGCAACTCGATGCCACAGACCTGGTGCTGTGGGGGGCCTCGGGCCAGTTGGTGGCTGCGGCCGGGCAGTCACGCTACCAGCTCAGCCCCGACCGGCCGACCCAACAGCAGTTTCGCAATGCCCGCGTTCAACGTTTCGTCACCTGGATTGAGGGGCTCGATGATGCTGTGCCGGGTGTGGCTGGGAACGCCCGCATCAAGGCGCTGGTGGTGGTCAACAGCAACAGCCTGGGTTTGCTGGGTGCGCCGCGGTACCTCATGGTGACCCAGGCCTTACCGCCCACGCTGGTGGCTTATGCGTTGGCGGTGACCGAGGCCAATAGGGAGTACCAGGAGCGCGCCTTGGCACGTGACGGACTTCGTCGTATGTACATCGGTACTTTGACGCTCAGCCTCTTTTTGGCTGTGTTTGGCGCTGTTTTGTTGGCGGTGGTTCTGGGTAACCAGATTGCGCGTCCCCTTTTGTTGCTGGCCCATGGCGTGAGCGAGGTGGCCGCGGGCGACTTGACACCCAAGGCTTCACTGCAGGGGCGGGACGAACTTGATGGTCTGACCCGTTCGTTTGCCAGCATGACCCAGCAGCTGGCCGATGCCCGGCAGGCGGTCCAGTCCAGCATGGAGGATGTCAGTGCGGCCCGCGCCAACCTGCAGACCATTCTGGATAATCTCACCGCCGGGGTCATCGTGTTGGATGCGCAAGGTCACATCCAGTCGTCCAACCCCGGCGCCACGCGTATTCTCAGGGTGCCTCTGGCCGCTTTCGAAGGCCAGCGCCTGGCAGACATTGACGGCTTGAGGACCTTTGGCGACAGCGTTCAGACTCAGTTCGATTCGTTCCTGGGCGCACGCAGTGAGCATGGCCTCGACCATTGGCAGCAATCCTTTGAGCTGGGTAATGCCAGTGCAGCGCTGATTGGGCGACAAGCTGATGATGCTCTTGTTTTGGTAGCGCGTGGTGCAGAGTTGCCGGGCGCTACAAGGCTTTTGGTCTTTGATGATATTTCTGAAATTGTGTCTGCACAGCGCTCGCAGGCGTGGGGCGAAGTCGCCAGACGGCTGGCCCATGAAATCAAGAATCCGCTGACGCCCATCCAGTTGTCTGCCGAGCGGTTGGAGATGAAGCTGACTGGTAAAGTCGCCGCGCCCGAACAGGCCTTACTCACCAAGTCAGTTAAAACCATTGTCGATCAGGTGGATGCCATGAAGAGACTCGTGAATGAGTTTCGGGACTACGCTCGGTTGCCGGCGGCAGAATTGAGGCCGGTTGAATTGAATGCACTGGTGACCGACGTGCTGCACTTGTACGCCAATGAAACATCGCAGGTGCCCGTTCAAGTTGACCTTGACCCGCGTTGCCCCAATATCCAGGGGGATGCCCAGCAACTGCGCCAGGTGATTCACAACCTGCTGCAAAACGCGCAGGATGCATCGGAGTCCGCCGTGAATGCCGATGAAGTTCGCCCTGTTGTCGTCAAGACGCAGTGGCTGGAGAGCAGTGGGCGAGTTCGCCTGACCGTGCTCGACAGTGGCACAGGCTTTCCAGAGAAAATTCTGAAGCGTGCTTTTGAGCCCTATGTCACCACCAAGACCAAAGGGACCGGCCTTGGTTTGGCGGTGGTGAAAAAGATTGCCGACGAGCACGGTACCCGTGTGGACATTGCGAACCGGACGGTGGACGGCAAAATAGTGGGTGCTCAAGTGTCGTTATCATTCGCCATCGAAAACGTCGCGTCGGCCTAGCCGTGCGATAAATGCAAACTCTGGGGACGCGCTAAATCATGGCAAACATATTGGTGGTAGACGACGAGCTCGGCATCCGCGATCTGTTGTGGGAAATCCTCAATGACGAGGGGCACAACGTCGAGGTGGCCGAGAACGCCGCACAAGCCCGCGCAGCGCGCTTGCGAGACCGGCCAGACTTGGTGCTGCTCGACATCTGGATGCCAGACACCGACGGTGTGACGCTGCTCAAGGAATGGTCCACCACGGGGGCGCTCACCATGCCCGTCATCATGATGAGCGGTCATGCCACGATCGATACCGCGGTGGAAGCCACCAAGATTGGCGCTTTGGCGTTTCTTGAAAAACCCATTACCCTGCAAAAACTGCTCAAAGCAGTCGAGCAAGGTCTGGCACGGGGCGTGATTCGCAAAACCGTTCCTCCTGCTGCACTCGCTCCTGTCCCGCAAGCCATTGACTATGGCATGTCAGACGGCCAAGTGGTTGTCGGCGTAGCAGAGACCGCGCTTCAACCCCAGCGAAGTTTCATGCTGGACAAGCCTTTGCGTGAGGCTCGGGACGAGTTTGAGAAGGCGTATTTTGAATACCATCTGGCCAAAGAAAGTGGCTCGATGACACGCGTCGCAGAAAAAACTGGTCTGGAGAGAACCCATCTCTACCGCAAGTTGAAGCAACTTGGCGTTGACTTGACCCGTGGCAAACGAAGCACGAATTAGCGTTAGCCTTTAAAAATTGGCAAAGAAACTGTTATAATTTTTAGCTCAGGCCCGGTAGCTCAGTCGGTAGAGCAGAGGATTGAAAATCCTTGTGTCGGTGGTTCGATTCCGCCCCAGGCCACCAAACTCACTTTTACACATCATGTGTAAAAATCCTAAAAGCCCTTTGTTTTCAACGACTTAGGGCTTTTTTGTTGTCTTCCGCGCCCCGGTTTCAACAGCCTAAAACCAGCACTTTTGCAGTAACTTCTGCAGTAACTTTCGCAGTAAGTTTTTTTGCTAGTTCAGAAGCCCGATTCGAAGGTATCGGAGCGTCAATTTCGAGACAATAAAAAGACCGCGCTGGTTACTTCTCATGTCGCTGCATCACTCCAACCGACTGGGGCGCGCATGACAGTGAAGGAGAAACGGTGGCAACGGAACTCATCAAAAGCGAGCGCACCATTAGCTCGCTGAAAAAAGGGGCCAAACGGCTCAACGATGGCGGGGGGCTTTACTTGCTCCCCTTTGCTGGTGGAGACATTCACTACTGGCGCATTGACTACACATTCGAGGGGCGTCGCAAGACGCTAAGCGTAGGCTCCCATCCGCAAGTGAGCCTTGCCATGGCGAGAGAGAGGGCGTCACAGGCGCGCGTCCTCTTGGCCGCAGGTTTGGACCCAACCAGCGAGCGCCGCAATACGCGGGAAGCACATGTGCAGGCAGCACAGACTAAACGACGTGCTCTTTCGGGTCTGCCACAAGAGGGCAGTTTTGAGTGCGTGGCACGGCGTTGGTTTGCGGTCAAGGAAAACCAGTGGATGGAGAACTACAGTTCCAAAGTGATTCGCAGATTGGAACTCCACGCGTTTCCGAAGTTTGGCCGCAAGCTCTTGCAAGAGATCTCGCCCAAGATCGTCCTCGATGCCTGCCGTACGGTGGAGGCCCGCGACACCTTGGAAACAGCTCACCGGTTGCGTGAACACTGCTCTTCAGTTTTTCGGTTTGCGATTGCCGAAGGTGCTGATTTGCGTGACCCCTGTAGCGAAATTCGGGACGCTCTCAAGCGACCCCCGGTGCGCCACTTTGCTGCGATCACCAAGCCCGCTGAACTGACTGGTCTGCTCAGGGCAATCGACAACTACAGTGGAACTCTGTGTGTACGCTGTGCGTTGAAGCTTTCGCCCATGCTGATGGTGCGGCCGGGTGAGTTGCGCTTGGCACGTTGGGAGGAGTTCGACCTTGATCACGGTATCTGGTATGTGCCGTCCATCCGCATGAAGCGAACCAAAGATCAAAAAATCAATGGTGAGCCACACTTGGTTCCTCTCGCACGCCAGTCGGTACAGATTTTGGAAGAGCTCTTTCAGGTGACTGGTGAAAGCGGCAGCGTATTTCCGTCGGAGGCAAAACCTGGTCGGTTCATTTCAGAGAACACCTTGAATAAAGCCATGCGCATTATGGGTTACTCATCGAATCAGACTACAGCGCATGGCTTCCGCGCCACTGCGAGAACATTGATCGTTGAGATGCTCCAGATCCCAGAGTCAGTAGTCGAGGCGCAACTTGCGCATGCGGTGAAGGATGCCAACGGCACGGCATATAACCGGACGGAGTTCATTAAGCTACGTATCAACATGATGCAGTTGTGGGCAGACTACCTCGAGGATCTGCGCCTTGGCCGCTCAACGATTGAACATCCTGTATTGCCCGAATTCACACCTGTGTCCCGCCGGCTCGATGCAACTGAGCCGTAGCATCTTCATGGAAAGGCACTGTGAATGAAGCGATTCGTGTCGCCGCCATTCTGATAAAAAATCAAGCGTGTGCTGTTGGCTTCAGAGGACCTCGGCAACGTTTGATTTCTATGCGCCAATCAAAGTCTCCGATGCACCCCGATGTACTGGCATGTATTCTTCATCCGTCCAAGTACATCTGCAGGCAAATGTTCATCAATCATTCTATGAATCTCGCTTCAACTGAAATCGCGAAAACGGGCCCAATGCTCTGACAGGCACGCAATTTTCCGACAGAATAAAAAGCAGAAATCAACACAAACCAGTTCACTCAAAAAGTACATACGCCATGCCAAAGCGAGTCATGCCCAAGCAAGATGCGATCGAGCAATCGATGCGCACCTGCAAGCGCATGGGATTTGGTGGTGGTCTGTATTTGATCAGAGGTAAGGCCGATGGACATCACTATTGGCGTGTTGACTTCACATTCAAAGGCAAAAGAAACTCACTCAGTCTTGGCGTCTTTCCTGTTATCACTCCTGAAAAAGCGCGACAACAGGCTGACGCGCAAATAGCACTTGCTAAAAGCGGGAAAGATCCGTCGGCATCCCGCAAGACATCAAAAAATCAGCCTACGAATAGTCGCAGCCAGAGCGCGTTGCACAAGTTCGAAATTCTGCACCCTGAATCATTTCAGGCCCAATCAAAAGCATGGCTGGATTTCGCGGGTCGCGACTGGAGCGAAAACACTTTGGATCCGACAATGGGAAGGTTGGAAAGCTACCTATATCCTGCCTTGGGCCACAAGCTGATGCGCGAAGTCGGACCGAGAGACGTTTCCGAGATTGTTGAAGCGATTGTGCTTGACGGTAAAAATGATACAGCGCAACGCGTGTGGGAAATCGGTTGGAGGATAAGCGAATACTCCATGGCTTTTGAAGTTACAGAATCAAACCCGTTTGAGAAGGCGAAATCGCTTTTGCCGAAACACACTATCAAGCACTACGCTGCCTTAACACACCCGACAAAGCTGGCAAACCTTCTTGCGAAAATTTACAAATATCACGGCTCATTCTTAGTCACTTGCGCATTGAAATTGCTAACCATGTTGCAGGTTCGACCAGGCAACCTCCGTAATGCGAAGTGGTGCGAGTTCGATCTAAAGAATGGATGGTGGCTCATACCTGGGAAATACATGAAGGACTCCAGGCATGAAAAGTCACCCAATCGGCCGCACGTGGTTCCGTTACCACAGCAGGCTATTGAAATCTTGTGGCAGCTTCGTCGCGAGACAGGGAGTGGTGGCAGAGTATTTCCGAGCAGACGCAATACCGATGCCAGCATGTCGCAAAACACCATGAACAAGGCGCTACAAATCATGGGGTTTTCGACAACCAAAGAAATCACTGCGCATGGATTCCGCGCGGTTGCCAGAACGCTCGCTAGGCAGGAGTTGGGCTTTGATAAAGAGCTATTAGAGTTACAGTTGGACCATACTGTTCGCGATCCCGATGGTAAACCGTATGCCCGCGAGGTAATGATTAGAGATCGAAGAAAGATGATGCAGGAGTGGGCTGACTATCTGGACGGGTTGAGGCTTGGGAAGATTGTTTATGACGACCCGCTGGCTGAATTCACACCTGTTACTTCGACATCACAAGAACCGTCATCTGATGGACAGGTGATCGGCGTCGTGGAACGTCTCGAGATCGAGAAATCCAAATCACGGAATTCATCGGTAGAGCTAAGCGATTGGGACGCGGACGCATGGGAAGAACTCAATCCCAGGGGGTGGGAAAACATAAACGAATTTACTCAACTTGGAACATCCTGTGATTGGGCAAAGTTGCATTGGAAAGGTGAATGTGCCACTGGCCACCCGGTACGCAGCGCATAGCAGAAATTGGAATTTGTTCACTTGCCATGGTCCGCATGATTGGCCCTGGGTAGTCTTTCTTGATGGGTAAAAAGTCGTGCAAGAATTAATGGACATTTATCGCAACTTAGCGGCGGTCAATCGATGGTAATTTTCCAAAAATGGCCCTATGTGAATGGCTGCCAGGATGGGCGCGTTCCATAATCCGGCCATTACTGGGGTGCTGCCGGAGGTGTCTTGCACAATCAGACGGGCAGGCTTTTCCTATGCGCACGCTGCCAAACGCAAGTCCTGGTGTGCAGCCAATGTGACCGTGGTCAGCGCTACTGCGATTCAGGGGGCGCGGACATCACCCGATTGAACCGACAACGCGAGGTCGGCAAGCGCTATCAGCAGAGTCGTGCCGGACGCCACAAACATGCAGCCCGCAGGTTCTGTCGCAATAACGTTTCGTGACTGGAATGGCGCGGGCAGCGCCAGATAATCAGAAGGCCAAGCTGTAGAACTGATCTGCTGCAGACATGGGTTGACCATTGGGGCAGTGCAACTGCTCCTTCTTCACCATGTGCATGGTCTCAATGCCAGCAATCAGTTTTTGTGCACTCCAAAATGACTTGAAGCCCAGCATCGGGGCGGTGATGCGTTTGACTGCCCGGTGATCCTGCTCAACCATGTTGTTCAGGTATTTGGACTAGCGCAATTCAATATCAAGGCAGGCATCGTCATTGACGCTGCGAATGCCAGCGGTGTTGGCGCCACTCTTGTCTATGGTGATCTTTTCGGGCAGGCCATGCAAATTGATGGCGCGCTCCAGGTAGCGCCGCGCTGCTGCCAGATCCCGCTTGGCGGTGAGCAAGAAGTCCACTGTGTCGCCGCTCTTGTCCACTGTGCGGTAGAGGTATTTCCACTGGCCGGCAACTTTGATGTAAGTCTCATCCATCCGCCAGCTTGTACCAACCGGGCGTTTGCGGCGGCGAAAGATGAGCGCCATGATTGGCAGAATTTTTAAGGCCCAGCGATGCACAGTGGAATGATCAACAAAGACTCCGCGCTCCTGCATCATTTCCTCCAAATGGCGAAAGCTTAAAGGGTAGGCCGCATACCACCGGGCGCACACAAGCATTACTTCCAGCGGATAGTGCAGTCGCTTGAGTACCTTGCGCAGTTCGGGGATCATCGCAGTTTCGGTCATATTTTGCATCCAGCCATTCTCATGCTTGGGCGATTATTGCGACAGAACCGCTAGCGTAGTTCATGACGTCCTGCATGACAAGGTTCACGGGTTGGTCATACGGAGCCGTCAGCATATGGTTTTCTTCCCCTTGGGTCGTATGGACGGGTTACTGACGTTGGAGACAACGCCGCTGGGTTGCGGCCTGTTTAAAAAGTCGGCTGGCGGGCTTGGCAATCTCCAGTCCCAGGCCTTCCAGGTAGGGCTGGTGCCGGAAGACTCTCCAAGAGCCGCCGTGATTGGCGAAGCCAGGCTTGGGCGTAGGCAGGGGTCCACTGCGGTCCCAGCAAACCGGCCAGCACATCGACCAGCGATGCCATCAATTCCGTGTAGTGCGCGGAATCTTCTATGCGGAAGGCGGCGTGCTCGCATGCGATTTGGTGCATATACGAGGCCACATAGGGCTTGCGGGCAGCGCTATCCAGAAGCAGGGAAATGATCTCGAATACCATCTGGCCGCAACCCAGAGGCGGCATGGCAGCGTCGGGCACGGTGAACAAGGCGGCGGCTGCGGGACAGCGCTCAAAGAAGCGAGCGAAGACGGCGGGCGCCAAGTCTTCGCACTGCGCAACCGCCAACTCCAGCGACGCGTTCAGCAGATCCAGGTCCTGGTCCTGGTCGTGCGCCGCGTTCAAAACGCGACCTTGGCCACACCCTTGAGCTGCAAAATCTCCCGTGCCTCAGCGGGTGTTGCAATCTCCAGCCCCAGTCCCTCCAGAATGCTGCGCACTTTCAGAACCTGTTCGGCATTGGACTTGGCGAGCTGGCCTTTGCCAATCCACAGGCTGTCTTCCAGGCCCACACGCACATTGCCGCCCATAGAAGCGGCCATGGCCGCGATCTTCATCTGGCTGCTGCCAGCGCCCAGCACCGACCAGCGGTAGCTATCGCCAAACAGGCGATCGGCGGTGCGCTTCATGTGCATGACATCGTCCGGATGCGTGCCTATGCCGCCCAGAATTCCGAACACGGTTTGCACAAAGAAGGGCGCCTTCACCAGGCCGCGCTCGACGAAGTGTGCCAGGTTGTACAGGTGCGAGGTGTCATAGCACTCGAACTCGTAGCGCGTCTCATTGATGGACAGCTCGGTCAGCACAGTCTCAAGGTCGCCATAGGTGTTGCGGAAAATCAGGTCCTTGCTGCCTTCCAGGTAAGGCTTCTCCCAGTCGTGCTTGAAGTCCTTGAAGCGCTGCAGCATGGGAAACAGGCCGAAGTTCATGGTGCCCATGTTCATGGACGCCACTTCCGGGCGCAGCACCTTGGCTGGCTGCATGCGTTCCTGCACCGTCATATAGGGCGAGCCGCCGGTGGTCAGGTTGACGATGGCGTCTGAGCGTTTCTTGATTTCCTTCAAGAAAGGCGTGAAGGCTTCAGGTCGCTGGTCAGGCTTGCCGGTCACGGGGTCACGCGCATGCAGGTGAATGATGGCAGCACCCGCCTCGGCGGCGGCTATCGAAGCCTCGGCGATTTCCTCAGCCGTCACCGGCAGATATGGTGACATGGACGGCGTATGAATGGCGCCAGTGACCGCGCAGCTAATGATGACTTTTTTCTGCTGGAACATGGGTTTCCTCTGAGTGCAAAGTTGGGTTCAAAAAATGAGGGCTACAACGCAGCAACCAGCTCAGGCACCGCCACAAACAGGTCCGCCTCCAGCCCGTAATCGGCAACGGAGAAGATAGGCGCCTCGGCATCCTTGTTGATCGCCACGATGACCTTGGAGTCCTTCATGCCGGCCAGATGCTGGATGGCGCCCGAAATGCCCACAGCCACGTAGAGCTGCGGCGCCACAATCTTGCCGGTCTGGCCCACTTGCCAGTCGTTGGGCGCATAACCGGCGTCCACCGCAGCGCGCGACGCGCCCATGGCCGCACCGAGCTTGTCCGCCAGCGGGGTCATGATTTCCATGAACTTCTCGCTGGAGCCCAACGCGCGGCCACCCGAGACGATGACCTTGGCTGCGGTGAGCTCAGGACGATCGTTCTTGGCAATTTCGCTGCCCATGAAGGTGGTCTTGTCGTTGGCCGCCACCGCGCTCAGGGTCTCGATGGCCGCGGCGCCACCAGAGGCTGCTGCCGGGTCGAACCCGGTGGTGCGCACGGTGAGGACCTTAATAGCATCCAGGCTTTGCACGATGGCGATGGCGTTGCCGGCGTAGATGGGACGCTCAAAGGTGTCCGCACTGTCGACCTGCGTGATGTCGGAGACCTGGGCAACGTCCAGCTTGGCAGCCACGCGCGGCGCAATGTTCTTGCCCGAGGCCGTGGCCGCAAACAGGATGTGGCTGTAGTTGGTGGCCATGGCCAGCACTTGGGCGGCCATGTTTTCAGCCAGCCCGTGGGCCAGGCACGCGTCGTCGGCGTGCAGGACTTTGGCGACACCGGCGATTTGGGCCGCCGCGCTAGCAGCGGCACCGGCGTTGGCACCGGCCACCAGTACGTGCACGTCACCCCCGCACTTGAGGGCGGCGCTCACCACATTGAGCGTGGCCGGGCGGATGGTGGCGTTGTCGTGTTCAGCAATAACGAGTGAGGTCATTTTCAATTCCTGTTCAGATTACTTTGGCTTCGTTCCTGAGCTTGTCCACCAGGGTGGCGACATCGGGCACCTTGATGCCAGCCTTGCGTTGTGCCGGCTCGCTGACCTTGAGGGTCTTGAGGTGCGGGGCCACGTCTACGCCCAAGTCGGCCGGGGTGACGATGTCCATCTGCTTTTTCTTGGCCTTCATGATGTTGGGCAGCGTCACATAGCGCGGCTCATTCAGGCGCAAATCGGTGGTGATGACCGCTGGCAGAGAGAGGGAGACAGTCTCCAGTCCCCCGTCGACTTCGCGCTTGACCACCACTTTGCCATCGGCCACGTCGACTTTGCTGGCGAAAGTAGCCTGGGGCAGGTCGCACAGGGCAGCGAGCATCTGACCGGTCTGGTTGCAGTCGTCATCAATGGCTTGTTTGCCCAAAATGATGAGGCCGGGTTGTTCCTTGTCCACCAGGGCTTTGAGCAGTTTGGCCACGGCCAGGGGTTGCAGTTCTTCGTCGGTCTGGACCAGGATGGCACGGTCGGCGCCAATGGCCATGGCGGTGCGCAGGGTTTCCTGGCACTGAGTGACGCCACAGGAGACGGCGATGATCTCGGTGACGGCGCCTTTTTCTTTCAGGCGCACGGCCTCTTCAATGGCGATCTCGTCAAAGGGGTTCATGCTCATTTTGACGTTGGCGATGTCTACACCCGTGTTGTCCGATTTGACGCGGACCTTGACGTTGTAGTCCACCACGCGCTTGACTGCGACCAGGACTTTCATTGAAATCTCCGTAAATAGAATGTTGTGCGGGTGCCGTGCTGTATAGCCCGGCCCTTTTCTGAATCAACCTGCGCTGCGCTGCGCCTTTTCCTGCTCGGCGCGACCGCGCACCAAGGACTTGGCCTCGGCCCAGTCCTCGGGTGTGAGCTTGCCCAGGGCAGCAAAAGTACTGGGGGCCGCCAGGTGGTGGCCACCGTCAATGGCAATGTTCTGCCCAGTCAGGTATTCGCAGCCATCAGCTTGTAAAAAGGTGAGCAAGTTGCACAGTTCAGTCATCTTGCCAAAGCGTTGCATGGGTACTTCATCGGCAGAAGCGGCGCCCACATTGGCTTTCGGAATAGGGGCCAATTTCTCCCAGGCGCCTTCGGTGGGAAAGGGGCCGGGTGCCACCGCGTTGACGCGAATATTATTCTTGCCCCATTCGACGGCCAAGGACATGGTCATAGCATGCACTGCAGTTTTTGCCATTACAGATGGCAGCACATAGGCAGAACCGGTCCACACCCAGGTCACCAGCATACTGACCACGGAGCCGGGCAAGCCCTGCTCAATCCAGCGCCGGCCACAGGCCAGGGTGGAAAACAGAGCTCCGTCCATCACGGTAGAGCGCACGGCAGCAAAGCCGCGCGGGCTGATGTCAATGGAAGGCGAAATGAAATTGGCAGCGGCGTTGTTGACCAGGCCGGTCAAGGGGCCACCTTGCCAGATGGTGTCCACCATGGCTTCGATTTGATCGGCATCGCGCACGTCGCAAATATGGCTCTCGATGGAGCCACCATGCGCCGCGGTGCACTGCAGTTCGGCAACGGTGTCGTCCAGCACCTGCTTGCGCCGGCCGCAGATATGCACGGCCGCACCTTGGGAGCTGAAGGCGCGCGCCAGCTCCTTGCCCAGGCCGGTGCCGCCGCCGGTGATCAGAATGCGTTTGCCGCTTAATGCGTCATCGCGCATGGCGCCTTTTGAAGTGTGTGTGTCCATAGGTGTATGTAGTTGGCTTGGATTGGGAAAGGGGCGGGTAACCGGCTATTGGCTAGCCAGTCCGTTGGCTCGGTAGTCCGAAAAAAGTTTGCGCCCGATGATGAGCTTCATTACTTCTATCGAGCCGCCAGCAATCTTGACAATGCGCGCATCGGCATAGGCTCTGGAGATTGGGTACTCCCACATGTATCCCCAGCCGCCAAAGAGCTGCAAGCACTCGTCCACTACCTTGCAATGCAGATTGCTTAGCCACATCTTGGCCATGGCAGCATCGATGGCGTCCAGTTCACCCTTCATGAAGTTATCTATGCATTTGTCCGTGAATTGGCGCCCAATGACAGCCTCCGTCTTCAGCTCGGCCAACTTGAACTGGGTATTCTGGAAGTCTCCAATGGTCTGACCGAAGGCCTTGCGTTCGGCGGTGTAGGCCACGGTGTAGTCCACCACGGTTTCGGCAACCGTTGCCGAGCGGATGGCCTGCGCCAAACGTTCTTGCGCCAGCTTGGTCATCATCAGTTCAAACCCTTTGCCTTCTTCACCCAACATGGCGGACGCCGGGACCCGTACCTCATCGAAGAACAGCTCGGAGGTGTCCTGCCCCTTCATGCCCAGCTTCTCTAGATTCTTGCCGCGGCGGAACCCCGGCAAGCTGGTATCGACCAGGAACAGGGTTACGCCCTTGGCACCAGCGGTGAGGTCCGTCTTGGTGGCCAGCACGATGACATCGCACAGCTGGCCGTTGGAGATGAAAACTTTCTGACCGGAGATCAGGTAGTCATCGCCGTCACGCACGGCACGGGTGCGTATGGCCTTGAGGTCACTGCCAGCATGCGGCTCGGTCATGCCCAGCGAGCCAATGGCTTCGCCGGCGACCATTTTGGGTAGCCAGGTCTTGCGCTGTTCCTCGGTACCAAAGGATTTGACGTAGGTGGAGACGAGGTCGCAATGGATCAGAAAGCCGGGACCGGTGTAACCCGAGCGGGCCATTTCTTCGAACACCACAACGTCAAACAAATAGTCCAGGCCCAGGCCGCCGTATTCCTCAGGCACGGTGCAGCACAGCATGCCGGCCGCACCCGCCTTGAGCCAGAGTTCGCGCGGCACGATGCCGTCGGCCTCCCACTGGGCATGGAAAGGGGTGATCTCTTTTTCAATGAAGCGGCGTACGGTGTTGCGAAAGGCGTCATGGTCTTCGTTGAAGAGGGTTCTTTTAAACATGGAATTCCTTGGTGTGTACTCAGTACGACTTGGGCAGGCCCAGCACCTTCTCGGCAATAAAGCACAAGATCAGCTGTTCGGTAATGGGGGCGATGCGGGTCACGGTGACTTCGCGCAGCAAGCGCTCCACGTGGTATTCCTTGGCATAGCCAAAGCCGCCCATGGTGAAGACCGACTGCTGGGCCGCCGCATGGCCGGCACGTGCGCCGAGAAATTTGGCTGTGTTGGCTTCGGCACCGCAAGGCTGGTGCTGGTCATACAACCAGGCACCTTTCATGGTCATGGCCCAGGCCGCCTCCAGGTCCATCCAGCGCTCGGCCAGTGGGTGCTGTATGCCCTGGTTCATTCCGATTGGGCGGCCAAACACCACGCGATCCTTGGCATATTGGGTGGCGCGGCGCAGCGCGTCCTGGCCAATCGCCACCGCCTCGGAGGCAATCAGCAAGCGCTCGGGGTTCAGACTGTGCAGAATGTAGCCAAAGCCCTTGCCCTCTTCGCCGATGCGGTCGGCATCGGGTATGAACAGGCCGTCAATAAAGATGGCATTGGAGTCCACCGCCTTGCGGCCCATCTTGGGGATGCGGCGCACCTCGATCTTGGTGCGGTCCAGATCGGTATAAAAAATCGTGATGCCGTCAGTAGGCTTCTTGCAGTCTTCGAGCTTGGTGGTGCGCGTTAATAGCATGATTTTGTTGGCCACCTGGGCGGTCGAGGTCCAGACCTTTTGCCCATACACCATATAGCCACCGGGCACTTTTTCGGCAAAGGTTTTGATGGCAGTGGTGTTCAGGCCGGCGTCGGGCTCGGTGAAGCCAAAGCAGCACTGATCCTTGCCTTCTATCAGGCGCGGCAACCAGCGCTGGCGCTGATCGGGTGTGCCAAAGACCACGATGGGGTGCGGCCCAAATAGGTTGATGTGCACCGAGGAAGTGGCCGCCATGCCGCCGCCATGGCTGCCCACCTCGTGCATCATGATGCAGGCCTCGGTCACGCCCAGGCCTGCACCGCCGTATTCGGTGGGCATGGTGATGCCCAGCCAGCCGGCGTCGGCCATGGCCTTGTGGAATTCGCGCGGGAAGGCGCCGTCCTCGTCGCGCTCCAGCCAGTAGTCGTCATCAAAAGAGCGCACGACGGCGCTGACGCCATCGCGTATGGCGCGGTGATCTTCCGAGAGTGAAAAGTCCATTCTGTTGCTCCGTGAAATAGGTCTTAGCCGTTCAGGCTCAAGGTGCGCAGGGCTTGCGTCAAATGGGGTTTGTCCAGCATCACGCCGTCCAGGCTGAGCGTGCCGGCGTCGGGCTCTGCCGCGAAGGCGGCAACGATGCGCCGCGCGTGGGCCAGTTCCGCCTCGGATGGCGAGAACGCCGCGTTGATGGTCTCCACCTGGTCGGGGTGGATGGCAATGCGGCCGCGAAAGCCGCGCCTGCGCGAAACGCGGCAGGATGCAGCCAGACCTGCGTCATCACGGAAGTCGGCATACAAGGTGTCAATGGCGGCCGCACCGCTGGCGGCTGCCGCGCACAGGCATAGCGAGTTGGCCAGGGTGTAGAGCGGCGACAGCTGGCCGTCTTCTTCTCGGTTTGAGACGGCGCCTATGGCCGCCGACAGGTCTTCGGCTCCCCAGGTGATGCCGGCCAGACGGGGCACGGGGCCGGCAAAGCTTTGCATATTCAGCATGGCTGCGGCGGTCTCGGTGGCCACCGGCAAGATGACTACGCTGCCGGGGGCCATTCCGGCGCGCGCCTCCAGTGCGTCCAGGCAGTGGCCCAGATGGATGACATCGGCCGCGCTAGTGGTTTTGGGCAGCATGATGCCGGCCAGGCCGGGCAGCACCACGGCGGCCAGGTCGGACATGGCCATGCCGGAGTCCAGCGGGTTGATGCGCACAAACAACTTGCTGCAGAGCTGGCTTGCCTGGGCCGTGACAAAGGCCGCTGCGGCGCTGCGGGCCTCGGCCTTGCGGCTGGCAGCCACTGCATCTTCCAGATCCAGAATCAGCGCGTCGGCCGGGCTGGCCAAGGCTTTGGCGAGCTTGCGCTCGCTATCGGCCGGCACAAACAGCAGGGAGCGCAGCTTCACGCCACGGCCTGCTTGAGCATCAGGGCCTGGCGCGTGCAGGTGCAGACCTCTTCACCGCGCTGGTTAAAGCCCTGGTGCAAAAAGGTGACGATGCCGGCATTGGGGCGGGACTTGCTGTCGCGCAAGTCCTTGACGGTGGTGCGCGAGCGTATGGTGTCACCGGCAAACACCGGGTGCGTGAAGCGCACATCACTCATACCCAGGTTCGCCACGGTGGTGCCCAGGGTGGTGTCCTGCACCGACAGGCCGATCACTAGGCCCAGCGTGAAAATGCTGTTGACCAGGGGGCGGCCAAACTCGGTGGTCTTGCAATACTCGGCATCGATGTGGATGGACGCCGGGTTGTAGGTAGCGTTGCTGAACCACATATTGTCGGTCTCGGTGACCGTGCGACGGATTTCGTGCTCGAATGTCTGGTCAATACGGAATTCTTTAAACCAAAGCCCTGCCATGGGAGGCTCCTTCTCGTTGGATATATTTTATAGCGTTCACCTGTACATGGTACGCATGTGTAATATATCATAGGTATTCAATCATGCTACTAAGTAGAAACCTCTATCCCCATCCGCTATGACCCCTACCATGAACCGCCAGGTGCGCCTGCGCAGCCGCCCCCTTGCCATCCCGCAAGCCGAACATTTTGAAATCACGCAAGAGGCCGTGCCCGCCCTGGAAGACGGCCAGGTGCTGGTACGCAATGTCTTTTTATCGGTGGAACCGGCCATGCGCGGCTGGCTCAGCGCCGTTGGCAACTACAGCGAGCCGGTGCCCATAGGCGGCGTGATGCGCTCTTTTGCCGCCGGGCGGGTAGAGGCTTCGCGCGATCCAACCGTGCCAGTGGGCGCCCGGGTGACCGGCCTGTTTGGCTGGCAGGACTACGCCGTGGTGCAGGCCGACGCCATCCAGCGCCAAATCGCGGACCGCGACCTGCCGCTCTCTACCGCCCTGGGGGTGCTGGGCATCAACGGTGTGACGGCGCACTATGGTCTGCTGCACATCGGTCGCCCGCAAAAGGGGGAGACGGTGGTGGTCTCGACCGCCGCTGGTTCGGTGGGCTCCTGCGTCGGCCAGATTGCCAAACTTCAGGGTTGCCGAACCATTGGCATCACCGGTGGCGAGGCCAAACGGCACATGTGTCTGGAGCAGTTCGGCTTTGATGTGGCGCTTGACTACAAGGCTGCCGACTTCGCTCGGCAACTGGCAGATGCCTGTGCAGGGCGTGTGGATATTTATTACGACAACACCAGCGGCCCTATCAGCGATGCGGTAATGACGCACCTGAACCGGGGTGCGCGGGTGATTGTCTGCGGCACCGCCTCCGTCTCCAATTGGGACCCGGTTCCCTCGGGCCCACGGGTGGAGCGCCACCTGCTGATTAGGCGTGCCAGCATGCAGGGCTTTGTGATCTTCGACCATCCCGAACACTATGCCGCCGCCTACCGCGATCTGGCGCAGTGGATTCGCGAGGGCAAGCTACGCTACCTGGAAGACATTTTGGAGGGCATCGAAAACGCGCCGGATGCGATTGCCGGTCTGTACCGAGGGGACAACCTGGGTAAGCGGCTGATTCGCATTGCCCAGGATTGAGTGGAGTGCCGGGCCCGAGCGCCCGGCGCTTCGCCTTAACGCTCGGTGTGACACCTCAAAGCCTGGCGTATTGCAACTCCCATGCTGTCTGCAAGGCCGCGCGATGTATGGGGTCGGCAATACCAATCAGTGCCTGTGCGCGTTGCTCTAGGCTGCAGCCGCGCAATTCGGCGACACCGTGCTCGGTAATCACGGCGTCGGCCATATAGCCTGGCAGGGTGCACAGGCCTTGCGCGCCCAGCGCGGGAACGATGCGGGACACCGTGCCACGGGCGGCCGTGGAGCGCAGGCAGATCAACAGCCGTCCGCCTTCAGACTGCAGTGCGCCTTGTGCAAAGGCCGGCAACCCGCCCGCGCCCGCTTGCAGCGTGCCGCCCATGCGCTCGGAGTTAACTTGGCCGAATAAATCCACTTCCACCGCCGCATTCACAGCGACAAAGCGGGGGATGCGGCCGATGGCCTGCACGTTGTGGGTGTGGCCCACATCGGTGAACCAGAGTTGCGGATGCTGTGCCACGAAGTCATAAAAATCCAGGTCACCCAAGGCCACCCCGGTGGTGATGCGGGCGTGCGGATCCAGCACACCCGACACATGCAGGCGTCGCACGATGGCGGTTACCATGCCTGCGTGCACCTTCAGGCGCCGGTGTTGCGCCAACGCCTGACCCAGGGCCAACGGTACAGTGCCTATGCCGAACTGCAGGGTATCGCCATCGCGCACCAGACTGGCAGCATGGTTTGCGATGCACAGATCAATGTCCCCGGACAGCGGTTCCTGGTAGCTCAACAACGGGCGCTCGGCCTCCACCCAGCCATCGAGTTCGTGCATGTTGACGCCAAACGACCCTTGCGTGTGCGGCATCAGCGGGTTGATATGGGCAATGCGCTGCTTGGCTTGCTGCCAGACCAGGGGCAGAAAGTCACTGCTCACGCTGCTGCAGCGGCCCTGGGCATCCGGTGGGCTGACGTGGGCAATCGCCACATCCACGGGTGGGCCCCGACGCAACAGGTGTGCAATGCCAGGATAGTCCAGACCATGCAAGGTGGCGCGTTGCTCATGCAAGCCACGGCGCACGGGCGGGGACATGAAGAAAGCGCTCAGTTTCGACTCCGGGTGCAGGCTGATGTAATCGATGCTGTCTATGCCCGGGAACTGCACTCCCATGAAGTTGACACCGCACGCGCGCTCGGGGTCGGCATGCAACTCCTCGGCCAGCAAGGCTGACTCTGCGCTCATGGTCGGAACAAAAACACGATCCCCTGGGCGGATGACGTCACTGAGATGGCGCAGTGGCTGTTTCATGGCGCGGCCTCGTCCATCCTGGTCTTCGGTTCATGACGTACACGCGCACTGCCGGACACGATCTCGGTGCCCGTTGCGGTCCTGCCACGCACACTGTACTGCGCGCCGGCGCCCGCGCTCTCTTCTAGCTTTGCACTGAACAGAATGGTGTCGCCGCGCTTGGCCACGCCAATGAAGCGGGTGTTCAAGGCAAGCAAGACCGTGGTGCCAAAAGTCTGAGTAAATAGACGAGCCACATAGGCCATACTCAGCATGCCATGCACCACTGGTTGGTCAAAACCGGCGCTGCGGGCCACCGCGTCGTCCAGATGCAGGGGGTTGAGGTCACCGGAGGCAGCGGCGTACAGCGCCAGATCCACCGCCGTGACCGGACCACAGCTGAGTTCAATGGACGTGGGAAAGGGCAGAGCGCTCATGTCTTTACCCCTTCCGGGTTGCGGATCATGATGGTCTGCAGGCTGTTGCCCACCGCCTGCCCACTCACCCGGTAATCGGTGTGAACGACGATGAAGCTCATGGTTCCCTCGCGCCTATCGTACAGGTCGGTAATGGTGCGGGTGATTTCCACCGCCTCGCCCACATACACCGGCCGGGTGTATTCAAAGCTTTGCTCGGCATGCAACACTTTGCCGACCGACACCATCAGCACGCGCAACAGTGAGGCGCTGCTGAAGTGCTCGCTCTCAAGGGCCTTGAGAAACGTGGGTGGGACCGGGCAACCGGACAGGCCTGCCGCGCGGGCTGCGGACGGGTCCCAGTGCTCCGGATTGCCCTCACCAATGGCCTGGCAAAACAGCTGGACCCGCCAGGCATCTACCAGCACCGTGGTCGGTGCCGTGCTGTAACCCTTGAAACGTGGATCGATCATGTGCAAGCCACGCGTATGTGCGGCTCCAGACGAGGCCAGGCCGCGCGCAGTGTGGCATCGAACTGGGGGGTCAATCGTTCCCGGTGCGTCCACAAATGCGTAAGCGGGCCGCCGCTCCAGGTCGGGCTCAGGCCCGCCGCACAGGCCACCACATCCAGCGCGTCGGCCTGGGGCGCCGCGCCACTGGCCAGTAGCTGCAGGGCTTGCAGGGACTGTGCATCCGGCGATACATTGCCCGCTGTCGCGAGGCGCTGCAGCACGCTGTGGCCATCGCCGCTGCGGTAGGGCAGGACCGCGCCCAGACCGGCGGCCAGAGCGGCCAAAGCCTGCGCGGCGGGCTCGCTGGCCTTGATGATCTCCAGTACACAGCCGTTAGCGCCTATGGGTGACAACAGCGCTTGCGCAGCGCCACCGTTTCCTTTGGACGGCTCTGCGTTCACTGTTCCAACGCGGATGGTGTGCGACGCACCACGGGAATCCGTAACGTTGATAGTGCCGGGCGGCAAGGACATATCGGTGTGCTGTGGCAGCTGGCTCTTGGCAAGCAACTGCTCCCACAGCAAGTGCTCCGTGGACAAGGGGCCCAGTGTCACATGGGCGATGCGCAAGTCTGCCGGTGCCGCCCATTCGCGGTCCACGCGCTGGCGGTGCAGAAACAAGGAGCGCACCATATTGCCGGCAACCGGGTTGAACATCAGGCGCAGAAACTGGCGCATCTCAATGGCGCTGGCCTCGGCCAGCGGCAGGCGCGCGCCCAGCAGCACGCAGTCGATGATGGTCTCGTACGCGGGGTAGTCACGGAAGGTGGCATCACTCACGCCAAACCGGCGGGCCAGCGCCTGCACCGTCTCGACGCTGCGCACGGGCACATCAGTCTGCGCCAAATGTGGGAACTTGGCTTTCGGATCAAAGGGCTGGCCTTGCAGGCTACGTGCCAGGGTGCGGGCAGCGTCCAGCAATTGAGCCGCGGGCACGGCCTGTGCAAACACGCCGCGCTCCACGGCCTCGGTGGGATTCATTGAGCGCGCACTCAACAGCAGCTCCAGCCCTGCCTCAAAGCCCACCAAGCGGGGCAGACGCTGGGTGCCGCCAGCCCCGGGCAACAGGCCCCAGCGCGCCTCTGGCAAACCCAACAAGGCACGCGGATTGTCACTGACGACGCGGGCGCGGCAGGCCATGGCCAACTCCAAACCACCACCCAAGGCGGTCCCGTTGACGGCTGCCACCCAAGGCTTCTCTGACGCTTCCAGCCGCACGAACTGGCGTCCCAGACGGCCACACAGCTCGACCATCTGGTCGGCATTTAGACTACGCGCGCTATCCGTGTAACCGCGGATCATGACAAGATCGGCACCCGCCAGAAAAGCAGACTTGCCGGAGGTGAGTACCACGCTGCGTACGTCCGGGTCGGCGTCGACACGGTCCATCAGGGCATCCAGCGCGTCCATCAACTCGACGGAAAACACATTCATTGAGCGACCGGGCATGTCGATGGTGGCCAAGAGCACGCCGTCTGCTTCTAGGCGGCTGCCTATTTGCATATTCAAAATCTTCACTCCTGACTATGCCGCCTGACGCAGCAAACGCTTGAGCACCTTGCCCGCTGGACTGAAGGGTAGGGAGTCGGCAAAACGAATTTCTTTTGGCACCTTGTAGCCCGCGATCAAGCCGCGGCAATGCAGATTGATTTCTTCAGCAGTTGCCGTGCATCCGGCCTTCAGCACTATCACGGCCACTACCCGCTCGCCCCACCGTTCATCCGGGGCGCCAATCACAGCTGACATGGCAACCGATGGGTGCTTTTGTATCGCCTGCTCCACCTCGGCGGAATAAACATTTTCACCGCCACTGACGATCATGTCCTTGATCCGGTCCACGATGTAGAGCAGGCCATCCTGGTCGCGGTAGCCAGCGTCGCCGGTACGATACCAGCCCCGGTTCAGCACGGCGGCGGTGGCTTCGGGTTGGTTACGGTAACCCCTGAACATGGCCGGCGAACGCAGCACGAATTCACCGATCTCACCGTCCGGCAGCACATTGCCCATGCCATCCTCTATGCGAAGCTCCATCAATGGCAAGGGGGTGCCACAGGACTTGAGCTTGTTTTCCTGCACCAGGTCATGTTGGTCCGGCCGCAGAATCGTAATGGCACCCAGGCTTTCGGTGGCGCCATAGAACTGCATGAACTGGCATTTCATCTCCAGGATGGCGCGCTTGAGCAGTTGCGCATTGATGGGAGAACCGGCGTACATGGTGAGTCGCACCGACGAGAAGTCGGTGGTCTTGGCCGCGGGGTGGTCCAGCAGCATCTGGATCACGGTGGGAGCCAGCACCAGCACGGTGGGCCGGTCGCTCTCGATCAGCGACAGCAGCTTGCCGGGTTCAAGTGCGGACAGGATGGATACGGTGGAGCCGTTGTAGAGAGACTGCACCGGCAGGCTCGCACCCAGCAGGTGGAAGTTGGGCATGACCATCAAGAGCACATCGTCCGCATGCCACTGCATGGCGGGCTCCAGGCTTTCGCACAGGCGCATGTAGTTCAGCCCCTGGTGGGTCATCTCCACCCCCTTGGCCCGACCGGTGGTGCCCGAGGTGTACATCAGCAAGGCCAGGGAGCGCGGATCTTCGGGCAGGCCGGGATCTTCGTTGGGCACATCACCGCACCACAGGGCCAAGCCGCTGTCGCTTGCCGAAGCCGTGTCAAGCACCACAATTTGGAATGGCTGGGCCGCGCCTTGGAGAACGGCATCCATCAAGGGCAGGTAGTCCTTGTCCACGAAGACCAGTACCGGCTGGGCGTCGTCCACAATGGGCACCAGCTCGGCTGCCGCCAGCCGCCAGTTCAGGGGCAGCAGAATGCAGCCCGCCTTGCTGCAGCCGAACATGATTTCGAAAAACGGAATCGAGTTTTTTCCAATGAAGGCCACCACCGATTCTGGCGTTCCCCCCTTGCCTGTCAGCGCCTTCGCCACGCGATTGCTGGAGTGATCCAACTCCAGAAAACTCATTTTGCGGCGCCCTTCTATCAGCGCGGTCTTGTCGGGCGTCATGCGGGCATGGTGGCGCACGATGTCGGGTAAGGATTTGATATCTGAATGAAGCCACATGGTGCTTGTCTCCTGTTTTTTTTGTCGGCTGCGAATTGGCGCTCTAACCAGCGTATTTTTTGAAGTCGGGTTTGCGCTTCTCGTTAAAGGCGCGCACTCCTTCCTTGGACTCTTCGCTTTGGTAGTAGCCCTTGACGGCGGCCACACCCATGAAGCTGATGCCGCGAATATTTTCGCTGTCCGCATTGAACGAACGCTTGGCAATGGCCAGTGCCGTCGGACTCATTTCGTTGATGCCCGCAGCCCAGCTTTCACATTCGGCATCCAGTTGATCATGCGGTACCACTTTATTGACCAGACCCCAATCGCAGGCTTCCTGGGCCGGCAAACGACGGCAGGTAAACCACATTTCACGGGCGCGCTTTTCGCCTACGATGCGCGCCAGATAGGCGGTGCCAAAACCGGGATCGACTGAACCCACCTTGGGGCCAACCTGACCGAATTGCGCCTTCTCGGACGCAATGGTGAGATCGCAGATGGTGGCAAACACATTGCCTCCGCCAATGGCAAAACCCTGCACCCGCGCAATCACCACCTTGCGGCAGTCGCGTATGGCACTTTGCATTTCTTCAATTGGCAGGCCCACCATGCCACGAGGTCCATACAGTCCGTCTTCCGACAGGTGCACTTTTTGATCACCACCGGTGCAGAAAGCCTTTTCACCTGCACCCGTGAAGATCACGGTGTTGACGGATTTTTCTTCGTCGGCCTGGCGAAACGCCAGAATCAGCTCTTCAATTGTTTGCGTGCGAAAGGCGTTGAACACTTCGGGGCGGTTGATGGTGATGCGCACGGCATTGGTGCCCACCTCGTAAAGAATGTCTTTGAATACGGTCATGCGGTCCTCGACTTGGGTTGGATGTGGTGGAGATGTGGATGGGAAATGCAGTGGCGGCGAATCAGCCGTGCATGGTCAGGCCGCCTGAGACACTGATGGTCTGGCCGGTCATGAAAGCAGCATCATCGCTGGCCAGGAAGGCCACGATACCGGGGTAGTCTTCGGGCACGCCAATGCGACCCAGCGGCACGCCGCGCACCATCGAATCACGAATCTTCTGGCCTTGTTCGCCGGTTCCCACGAACAGATCCATGGCCGGGGTGTCGGTGGGGCCGGGACAGACGTTGTTGATGGTCACCTGGCTGCGTGCCAGCTCACGTGCCAGCGCTTTGGCGAAGGCAATGGTGGCGCCCTTGCAGCCGGAATACACCACCTCGCCCGAGGAGCCCACGCGGCCCGCGTCGGAGGCGATGTTGATGATACGCCCGGACTTACGCTCGGCCATGCCCTGGGCGACCGCATGGGTCATGTGCAGCGGGCCAAAGTAGTTGATGGACACCACTTTTTTCCAGAACGCTTCGTCGGTTTTCAGGAACGGCATGGGCGTGTCCCAGCCGGCGTTGTTGACCAGGATGTCGGTGGGGCCGACGGCTGCTTCAAAGGCGGTCACGGCGACCTTGACGGCGCTGTAGTCGGTGATGTCGCAGAGCTGGGCTACAGCCTTGCCGCCAGCGGCGGTGATGGCGGCCACGGTTTCTGCAGCGCCTACTGGGTTGATGTCGAACACGCCGACCTGGGCGCCTTCTTCGGCCAGTCGCACGGCAATGGCGCGGCCTATGCCGCTGCCGGCGCCGGTCACGATAGCCGTTTTGTTATTGATGCCTCGCATGGGGTATCTCCTGTGGTTTTGGTTGAGTAAGCGTAATGGGCTACTAGGGTCAGGCGCCGAAGCGTCCGACAATGGAAATGGCAGATACGTTCTGGTGTGGGTGACCGCCCAGGTTGTGCGTCAGGCCCAGGTCCACGTTCTTGAGTTGGCGCGCGCCGGCTCGACCATGGATCTGCTGGTAGATCTCATAGACCATGCGCAAGCCGGTGGCGCCAATCGGATGACCAAAGCACTTGAGGCCGCCATCGGGCTGCACCGGCAAGGCGCCGTCACGGTCGAACACGCCGTCCAGCACGTCATGAATGACGCGACCGTGCTGGCTAAAGCCCAGGTCTTCCATCAGCACCGCCTCTGTCACCGAGAAACAGTCATGGACCTCGGCCATCTGAATTTGCGTGCGCGGGTCGTTGACCCTGGCGCTGGCATAGGCGCGTGCGCCGGCCACGCGGGCGGTGGCAATATGGGCACCGTCCCAGCTGCCAAAGCTGGCTTCTTCGCCGTTGCTGACAGAGACCTCCAGCGACTTGATGCTGACGAGCTGGGCATTGGGCCGCAAGGCCCTGGCGATTTCTGGCGTGGTGAGGATGGCACAGGCGGCGCCATCGCTGACGCCGCAGCAGTCATACAGGCCCAGCGGTGCGGCAATGGTGGCTGCCTTGAGCACATCTTCTTCGGTGATCGGGTTGCGCAAATGGGCCTTGGGGTTGAGCGCGCCGTTGGCATGGCTTTTCACCGAGATGTGGGCCATGGCGCGCTTCAGGTCCGTCATGTTCACACCATATTTGGCGGCATAGGCCGAGGCCAGCTGTGCAAACGCTCCGGGTGCGGTGGTGTTGGGCAACCACAGGTCATTGGCCACACCGCGGGTACGTGCGGGCAGGCCGCCATAGCCGGTGTCCTTGAGTTTTTCCACACCCAGCGCCAGCACGATGTCATAGGCGCCGGAGGCCACCGCATAGGCCGCGCCACGCATGGCTTCGGTGCCGGTGGCACAGGCGTTTTCTACCCGCGTGGCCGCAATGCGCGGCAGGCGCAGGGCCTGGGCGAGCGGGCCTGCGGTCTTGCCGACGTTGTTCTCTTCCAGGCAAACACCAAACCAGGCCGCATCAATCTGCTGGTAGTCAATGCCGGCGTCCGCCAGCGCCTCGTTAAAGGCCTCCAGCATCAGCTCGTCGGGACCGCAATCCCAGCGCTCACCGAACTTGGAGCAGCCCATGCCCAGAATGGCGACCTTGTCGCGAATGCCCTCAGCCATGTGATGCCCCTTGTTCCACGCCGCGCACAGGCGTGGCCTTCCAAAAATAGCGCCTGAAACCTCGGTTGGCATCGAAGTCTTTGACGCGGTACACCATGCGCAGTGGCAGCCCCACACGCAATTCATCCGGGTCGGTGTCGGCAAACTCCATCATCACACGCCCACCGCCTGCGAAATCGATGTGACCGAACTGAAATGGCGGGTTGGGCGTGTAGCCCAGATAGTCGCTGGTGTGCGAAAGGACCTGCGCGGGCACATCGGCCAGACTCAAGGGGGTCTGGCTATCCTGCGCCCGGCATGTGGGGTTGACGCAGAGTTGCGCGCTGGGGAACTGAACCGTTCCACACGCTGTGCAGCGTCCGCCCTCAAAGTGCGCGGCCCGAGCCTGGTCGCGCCAGGCGGCGGTCAGCGCGGTCTTGTTGTCCATCTCGGCACGCATGCCCCATTCCAACGCAATCTGGCCGGTGAAGGAAAGGTACTTCATGTAGCTGGTTTCCTTGCGGCCCGCATCCGGCACCGTGCCCGGGCAGGGCACGCCGGTACGGCGCAGCAGCAGCGCCTCGCAGCCACTGCCAAAAGCCACCACCAAAATCAGAGCATCGGGTGCAGCCGCACGCAGGGCAATGTCCAGCATGGCCAGAGGCTGCGCGCTACCCAAGTCACCCACCGTCTCGTGCTCGGAAGAAACCACAACTGCGGAGGCAAAACCAATGCGCTTGGCCACCAGGTCGTTCACGCGGGCCAGTGGCGTGGGCATCACGAAGTGGGCCACATCCGCAGCCTCCACACCGGCATCTTTCAGACAGCCGCGTATCGTATCGACGGCAATCTTCATATAACCCTCGTCACGGACCCAGCGCTCCTCCCAACCATAGTCGTACAGCGCACCGGTCTGGCGGAAATGGTCCACCAGATCGGCGTGCGTGCTCTGACTGGCCACCAAGGTCGCAATGGCGGCTCCGGTGCCCACCAGAACACCGGCCGCACCGTCGCCCAAGATCAGTTCCTGGGTGCTGGCGGGGCGGCCAATGCGGCGCTCTGCGGCCAGAAGCAAGTGGGTTGTGCCCGCCTCTGGGCGGCGCAGCATGGCACCCAGCTCGGTGCAAGCAGCGCGCGCGCTGGAGGCCACGTCACGTACACCGGCACGCGATGCCAGGCCCATGGCGGCGGCAACGATGCCTGCGTTCAAGCGGTCGGCAAAGGGAAAGCTGGTGGACGCAAACGTCAACTCCGTCACCGCCATATGCGGGACTGCCGCTTGCAGCATGCGCCCGGTCTCGACGGCCATGGTGACAGTGTCTTCGTCCCAGCTCGCCATGGAGCGCTGGCCTTTGGCCAGGGACCGCAGGCCGGGCGCCATCCAGCGGTGCTGCGCCAGCACTTCAGAGCGCTCCAGGCGCAAGCGCGGAACATAACGGGTGGAAGCCAGCAGGCCGTATTCAGCCTTGGAAGTATTCATGGTTTTTGCATCTGAAAGAGGTCGTGTCCATACACATGGTACGCTAGTATATGATAAAGTTACGTTCGTATTTTGGGTAAATCATAGGGAATACACAAGGGTTTTCCCGAGGTGGGGCGCTTGCCGCATCGCCTTTCCGGGTCGTCGACAACACTACTTAAGAAGAGACACACATCATGAGCAAATTACTTGAAGGCAAAGTGGCACTGGTTACCGGCAGCGGGCGCGGCGTCGGGCGCGGCATCGCACTGGCATTGGCGCAGGCCGGCGCAAAGGTGGTGGTGAACGATCTGGGAGCCTCGCTTGATGGCACGTTCAACACCGGGCAGCCGGCCAATGAGGTGGTGGCCGAGATCCTTGCCATGGGTGGTCAGGCGGTGGTCAACGGGGGGTCGGTGGCCAGCCGAAAGGACGCCGACGCGATGGTGGAGCAGGCCGTGAGCAGCTTCGGCCGCATTGACATTGTGGTCAACAACGCCGGCATCTTGCGCGATGCCATCTTTCACCGCATGACCGAGCAGGAGTTCGACGACGTGCTGGCCGTGCACCTGAAGGGTAGTTTTAACACCAGCCGCGCCGCCGCCCCCTACTTCAAGGCGCAGGGCAGCGGCAGCTATGTGCACATGACCTCCACTTCCGGTCTGATAGGCAACATGGGCCAGGCCAATTACTCGGCGGCCAAACTGGGCATTGTGGCCCTGTCCAAATCGATTGCGATAGACATGCAGAAGTTCAACGTGCGCTCCAACGCGATTGCGCCCTTCGCCTGGACCCGCATGGTTGGCTCCATCCCCGATGAGACGCATGAGCAAAAAAAACGCGTCGAGGGCTTGAAGAAGCTGGTGCCCGAAAAGGTCGCGCCTTTCGTGGTCGGCTTGTGCGCCGATGCCGCGGCGGATGTGAGTGGTCAGGTCTTTGGCGTTCGCAACAACGAAATCTATTTGTTCAGCCAGCCGCGCCCGATTCGATCGGCCCACCGGGGCGAGGGCTGGACGCCGGAGAGCGTGTTGGATACGGCCATTCCGATGCTCCGTGGCGACTTCTACAAACTGGATCGCTCGGGTGATGTGTTCACCTGGGATCCGGTGTAGGCCGCATAAAGTTGCAGATGAAAAATCTCAGGATATCCACCCGGCTCTTCCTCCTTATCGGCGTTCTGTCCACCTTGCTGATTGCCATCGGAAGCCTGGGGTTGTATGGCATCAGCCAGGCCAATCACGCATTGCGGGTCGTGTACCAGGGTCGAACCGTTCCTGTAGGGCAGCTAGGGGTCATCAACGCGCTGATACTGAACAATCGCTTGATGATCAGCAACAACCTGTTGGACCCCACCAGGGCCAAGGTTGTTAAGTACAACGCCGAGATCGAGGCCAATATAAAACAGATCGATGCCGAGTGGGCAGCCTATATGGCCAGCAAGCTCACGACCGAGGAGGTCCGGTTGGCCGCGCTGTTTAATGTTGCCAAAAGCAAGTTGCATGCAGAAGGCATGCTGCCTGCCATTGCCGCCTTGAATGCGGTTGATCTGGAGGGTGCGCAGAGCATTGTGTTTGAAAAAATAGCGCCTCTTTACGTGCCGGTCCAAGACAATGGAAGACTCCTGGTGCAGCTCCAACTGCACGAAGCCAAAGCAGAATTCGACAGCGCAACCGATCGCTATGCGATGATCCGGGTAGCATCGATAGGCTCCATCATTGGTGGGGTGATGTTTGCACTGTTTCTGGGGACAACCTTGATCCGTGGCGTGTCCCGCTCCTTGCGGCAGGCGCTGGTGGGCGCCAATGCGGTGGCCCAGGGTGATCTGAGCCAACGCATTGCAGTGGACGGAAAAGACGAGGTGTCCCAGGTTCTCATGGCCCTGTCCTCCATGCAATCCGAACTTGCCAAGGTCGTGGTTCAGGTGCGCCAGGGTTCCGAAAGAGTGGCCGAGGCCAGTGCCGAGATTGCACTGGGTAACCGAGACCTCTCCAACCGTACCGAACAGCAAGCCAGCGCACTGCAGGAAACCACGGCGTCCATAGATGAACTCAGCGCTGCCGTCCTGAAAAATGCTGACAACGCCAACCTGGCCAACAAACATGCCAGTAGCGCCTCGCGCGTTGCGGCCCGGGGCGGTACGGTGGTGGCGCAGGTCGTTGCCACCATGAAAGGTATCAATGAAGCGTCAAGGAAAATCGCCGACATCATCAGCGTGATCGATGGAATTGCCTTTCAGACCAATATCCTCGCCCTGAACGCAGCCGTGGAGGCTGCACGTGCCGGCGAGCAGGGGCGCGGCTTTGCGGTGGTGGCCAGTGAAGTGCGCAGCTTGGCGGGACGTTCGGCAGATGCGGCCAAGGAGATCAAGCTGTTGATTGGTGCCAGTGTGGCGCGTGTGGAACAGGGCTCGGTATTGGCGGACCAGGCGGGAATCACCATGGCCGAGGTGGTGGATAGCATCCAGCACGTCTCGTTGCTCGTCGGCGAAATCAGTGCGGCCAGCGTCGAACAAACGGCCGACGTGGTCCATGTGAGCGAGGCCATAGGCCGGGTGGGCCACGCCACCCAACAAAATGCGGCACTGGTGGAAGAAATCGCTGCTGCGGCCAGCAACTTGAATGAGCAGGCCCAGGATCTGGTGCGCACGGTGGCTGTATTCCATCTGGGGCCTGCAGAACCCCAGGCACTGCCCGAGCACGACGCCCCGTACCTGCAGTTGGCACCCGCCAACAGGGTTTAGAATGTACGCTTCCTTACAGTAATGCATAGGCGTTCACGGGGTCAATGATGGCTCGTCGTGCGCCGGAAAGTCATATTGACAGCGCAAGTCCACACCGTCGATTGGGAGCTCAGGCTCGGGTTTTTGATTCACGATGTTTCACGGCTGCGACGCAGTGCGTTTGACCGATGCCTCAAGCCTTTGAATGTCACCCGCGCGCAATGGTGGGTGCTAGCCTATCTGTCGCGTGAAGACGGCATGACCCAATCCCAATTGGCTGAAGAGCTCGATATCGGCAAGGTTGCAGTTGGTGGTCTGATCGATCGCCTGGAAAAATCCGGACTCGTGCGTCGCGACGCGGATGCCACCGATCGCCGGGTGAACCGTGTGTTTCTGGAACCCAAAAGTAAACAGCTGATTGCGCGCATGCGCAAGATCAGCCACCGCATGAACGAGCAAATTCTGGCTGGCCTCAATGACGACCAGCTGGAATCCTCGGCCGTGACCCTGGATGCGATGAAGGCCAATTTGCTGACCTATCTGGCCGCCAACGAACTCTAATTTTCGCCCGAGCAAGCCAGTGGCTTGCATCGCTCAGTGGAAACCCTAGCTCTGGCAAGCATGTAATACGGTAGCATACAATAATTGTTATTACGACATTTATTGGAGATGCGCGCAGGCCTTCTGTGACGCGTCCACCATGCCACCGAATTTCCCTACCAGGAGCATTTCATGCAGACACACCATCAAACCTTTTTCATCGGCGGCGAGTGGGTTAAGCCGGCTACAGCCAAGCGCATCGAAGTCATTAGCGCCACGACCGAGGAGGTCATTGGCAGCGTGCCTGAGGGCAGCAACGCCGACATGGACCGGGCCGTTGCGGCAGCGCGCCATGCCCTGAAGGAATCTGACTGGGCCACATGCACGGCCGCCACACGCGGAGCTGCGCTGGGCCGCTTTGCCGACGCGCTGGAAAAACGCGGCGCCCAATTGGCAGAGGCGGTAAGCGTGCAAAACGGCATGCCCATCAACACCGCCGACCAGCTGGAGGTGGGCTACACCGTGGCCCTGATTCGCTACTACGCGGCCTTGGCCAGCAATCTGCAGGAAGAAGAAAGCCGGCCCTCGCCGCTGGGCTTTACCACCCTAGTGCGGCGCGAGCCGGTGGGTGTGGTGGGTGCCATCATTCCATGGAACTTCCCCGTCATTTTGTCGATGATGAAAATCGGGCCGGCCCTGGCCGCCGGTTGCACCATCGTCCTAAAGCCCTCGCCCGGCACCGTGCTGGACAGCTACATCGTGGCCGAGGCCGCCGAAGAGGCCCAGTTCCCACCGGGTGTGATCAACTGGGTACCTGGCGACCGTGAGGTGGGTGCCTACCTGGTGTCGCATCCGGGTGTGGACAAGGTGGCCTTCACCGGCTCCACCGCTGCCGGACGCGCCATTGGCGAGGTCTGCGGCCGGTTGCTGCGCCCGGTCAGCCTGGAGCTGGGCGGCAAGTCGGCCTCCATCATTCTGGAAGACGCCAATATCGACACCGTTCTGGCTGGCTTGCCCGCAGCCTCCCTGACCAGCAATGGCCAGGCCTGCTTTTCCTGCACCCGCATCCTGGTGCCCAACAGTCGCTACCAGGAATTCGTGGATGCGATTGCGGCCACCGTGTCGGCCTACGTGGTCGGCGACCCCCTGGACCGCGCTACGCAAATCGGCCCCATGGGCTCTTCCATTCACCGTGACCGTGTCGAAGGCTATATTGCCAAGGGCAAGAGCGAGGCCAAGCTGGTCGCTGGCGGTGGCCGCCCCAGCCAGCGTCCGTGCGGCTGGTTTGTGCTTCCCACGGTGTTCGCCGATGTCAGCAACAGCGCCACCATTGCCCAGGAAGAAATCTTTGGCCCGGTGCTGTCCATCATTCGCTATGCGGACGACAACGACGCCATCCGGATTGCCAATGATTCGGTCTACGGCCTGGGCGGTTCGATCTGGTCAACAGACCATGAGCGCGCTTTGGGTCTGGCCCGTCGCATGGCAACCGGTACGGTTGGCATCAACGGCTATATGCCCGACCTGAACACGCCATTTGGTGGCATCAAGGCCAGCGGACTGGGGCGCGAGATGGGGCCGGAATCGGTAGCGGCCTACCAGCAACTCAAGTCCATGTACATGCTTGGCTAAGCCAGCAAATGCAAGGCCCTGGACTTGGCCAGGGCCGCAGAGCGGTTACGCACTCCCAGCTTGGAATACAGGTTTTGCAAATGCCACTTCACGGTGGTCAGCGAGACATCGATGTGATCGGCAATTTGTTGGTTGGACAGTCCCACGTCGATGTAACCTAGCAGCTCCAGTTCGCGCGCTGTCAGCTGTGTGAGAAGTTGGGGATCCTCATCGTGCAGTGAGGCGATCTTGTCAAACAGCGACTGGTTGGAAAAGGTCAAATCCCGGCAGCGGTCCACAAAGAAACGCCGTTCATCCGCCGTGACAAAGCCCCAGGCATTGACCTTGGTGTCGGCCACCACCGCAGCCAGAGTCTCAGCCTGCTCCTTGAAGGGTCGCACGATGCCGTGGCTGGCGGCTGTTCGCACCGCTTGGGTGATGTGCCGCACGGCCAGTGTCTGTTGGTGGCTACGAAGGGCTAGGGTGGCCGAGGCCAGGGCCAGTTCCACCAGTCGCAGGGCACAGTTAGCGGCCTTGGCGCAGCGGGTTTCCTCGGCGATGAGCAACTCCGCCTGCTTGGGTTTTGAGCCCGCCATCAACATGGCTAGCCGGCAGTCTTCAATCAGGGCATCGAGTTGTGGAATCTGCGCTTCGTGCGCGCTGCGTTGGTAAATGCGGATGCCACCCTGCTCCAGACCAATGCGCTCGGCCTCGTCGCGCGCCTCGTCCGGCTTGCCCAGCACCAGCAGCCGCCGTATCAGGTAGCAGGACAGCATCAGCGACAGGCGTGGCGCATAGGCGGCAGCGATTTCCCGCAGCTGCAACAGGGAGATGCGCTCATCCGCGCCACCCTGCCACAGCAGCACCGCCGCCTCCAGGCCGCAGGCCGTAGCCTCCAGAAAGCCGTGGGTGCGCGAGGTCCGGCTACCTAGTTCGAACAGCAGCCAAGCCTCTTCATGCAGTCCCATCTCGGCGGCGCACTTGGCCGCCACCATCGCCATGGTGCCGCAGATGCCGATCTCATCACCCAGCTTGGCACGGGTCGTGGCCAGTACGGCAACCAGTTCGGAATAGGCTGATGCAAAGTGGCCTTCATAGATCGGGATCAGGGCTGCGTAGGACGCGACCCATCCATCCACATACGGGCTGTTGACCTGAAAGGCTGCCTCGCGCGCCGCGTGCAGGGCCTTGCGCGCCTCCACAAAGCGGAAGGCACTGGAAAAATAGCCGCACTCGATGCAGTTGGCGGCCGCCAGATTGAAGGGGTCATCGGCTCCGGATGTGGCATCGGCCAGCCAGCTGGAGGCACCGGTATGGGCCTCCAGCAGATGGTCGCTGAGGCTGTCTATAGAGGCCCGCAGAATCGCAATCCTGCGCTGCAGGTTGCTTCTTGCACCGGCGTCGGATTTGCGGTTCTGCTTCTGCAGGCGCAGTGCCAGTACGGCGCTCTGGCGCCTGGCATAGTCGTAGCGCCTGTGAAAGGACAGCGCCCAGACAAACCAGTATTCGGCCTCGGGCCCGGCCTGATGGCCCAGCGCGTGCAAGGTTTCCATCCACTGGATGTACTGCAGGATCAGGCCGCTGTTGCGGATGCAGGAGGGCGCTATGCGTTCCAGTATCTGGCTGGCCGTGGCGGCCGATTCCGAGGCCAGCGCGTACTCCACCGATTCGCGCCAGAAGCCATTTTTCTCGCACCAGTGCGCCGCCCGGGTCAGCACCGCCTGGCGCCTGACTACGGCAAGAGTGGTCTCGGCCTCGCGCAAGAGGTACTCGCGGAACAGCCCGTGCAAGCGATACCAGCTACGATTGCGGTCCAGCGGAATCACAAAGACATTGCGCTCTAACAGATAGGCCAGGTAGTCTCGGGCACGTTCGTCGTCCATCACGTGGCAACACAACTCCAGATTGAAGGTGCGTACCTGCGCAATACAGAGCAGGAAGTCGCGCACCTCGGCTGGAAAGGCCGACAGTACCCGGCGGTTCAGCAGCCGGGCAAGCCCCTCGTCCGAGCCGGAAAACTCCTTCAAAGCCAGGCGTGGATCCTCTGCGCTCGACAGGATGATTTGCACCATGCGCACCGCGGCCGGCCAGCCCTCGGTCTGCCGTGCAATGTCTTCCACGCCCTGGCGGCCGATAAGGGCTGACACATTGCTACCCAGTAGTTTGGCAATATCGTCGGTACCGAAGCTCAGGTCGGAGGGGCCAATCTGCCGCACCAGGCCCTGCAATTGCGCATTCGCCATGTCCAGGGGAATGTCCCGCGTGCTGGACAGCACCAACTGCCGGGTGGCATGGGTCTGAAAAACCAGCTTGTTCAGCAAAGGCCCCATCTCCGCATCATCACAGCAGTTGATGTTGTCTATGAAGATGGTGAGGGGCAACTGATAGTGGTTGATCAGATCGATGAGTTCATCGATGCGGCTTTCCACCGCCGGGTGGCCACGAAACAGCGCCTGTGTAGGGTGCAGATTCAGCAGCGGCCCGTGCAGCAAGCTTTCCAACGCACTCACGACGCTCTCCACCGCAGTATCCCGGTCATCCAGCGCAAACCAGAGGCATTGTCGGCCGGTGCGCCGCAATTCGGCTAGCATCATGGACATCAGCACCGTCTTTCCATAGCCTACGGGTGCCCGGATGAGCAGCGCCTTGGACGCCACGCCATTGAGTGCCTTGAGATGTTCCAGTACACGGGTGCGCAGGGGTTGAAACATGAAGATGGGCGGATCGGTGCGCCCTACGGTGCGCTCGGCCTCCGCCACCAGCGCGCTCACCTCGGTGTTTTGCCACATATCGCACGGACTCCTGTTGTTGTGTCAGCCATTGCCAGTATCTTAGGCTTGTATGTAGGCCAACCCCTCCCAAAGTACGGGTGTCCTTTTCTCTCCCCCTCCTAGACTGCCCCACATCAAGGATTACAACGAGGAAAGACATGACAAGCCTGCAAACCGCTGCGGACAGAGCCCGCACCATTCCCCTGGACCAAATCGACGTCAGTGCGCCCGATCTCTATGTGCATGAAACCATGCACCCCTACTTCGAACGCCTGCGTGCCGAAGCACCGGTGCACTACTGCAAGGAAAGCGCCTACGGCCCTTATTGGTCCATCACCAAGTTCAATGACATTGTGGCCATCGACACCAACCACAAGGTGTTCTCTTCCGATCACACCGTGGGCAGTTTTGTGCTCGATGACACCGTACTGAACGCGGTCGATGGCGGTATCAGCCTGCCCAACTTCCTGGGCATGGACCCGCCTACGCACGACATCCACCGCATGGCGGTCAGCCCTATCGTGGCACCGCAGAATCTGGTCCGTTTTGAATCCACCATCCGTGAACGCACCCGCCGTGTTCTGGATGAGTTGCCGGTAGGAGAGACCTTCAACTGGGTGGACCGGGTTTCCATCGAGCTGACCACCATGATGCTGGCCACGCTGCTTGATTTTCCATTTGAGGACCGCCGCAAACTGACGCGCTGGTCGGATATCGTGACGACGCGGCCCGGCTACGGCCTGGTCGACAGCTGGGAGCAGCGCGAGACCGAGTTGAAGGAATGCCTAGCCTACTTCCAGGCCCTTTACGCCGAGCGTAAAAAAGCTGCGCCGCAGCCGGACTTGATTTCCATGTTGGCGCATGCGCCATCCATGCAGGACCTGGGACCTGAGGAGTTTCTTGGCATTCTGGTGCTGCTGATCGTAGGCGGCAATGACACGACCCGCAGCTCCATGTCGGGCAGCGCTATGGCGTGGCACCAATACCCCGAAGAATTTGCGAAGGCCAATGCCAACCGCGACCTGATCGCCAGCATGATTCCCGAGATCGTGCGCTGGCAGACGCCGATTGCCCATATGCGCCGCACCGCTCTGGTCGACATCGAATTCCGGGGCCAGCAGATCCGCAAGGGCGACAAGGTCGTGATGTGGTACCTGTCGGGCAACCGCGATGAGGAAGTGATCAGCCGCCCCATGGATTTTATTGTGGACCGGCCGCGCGCGCGCCACCACCTGTCGTTCGGCTTTGGCATCCACCGCTGCCTGGGCAACCGCCTGGCCGAACTGCAGCTGCGTGTGCTGTGGGAGGAAGTCTTCAATCGCTTCTCGCGGATCGAGTTGATGAGCGAGCCGGTGCGGGTTCCCTCCAACCTGATTCACGGCTTCATCGACATTCCGGTTCGCCTGCACAAATAAAGCCATCGCTAGACGCTGTTCACGGCATCCGGCAAAACCCCTACAGAACGATTCAGAACATGCCAAAAATCATCTTCATTTCCGCCAATGGCGCAGAACGTACCGTCGAAGCAGCAGACGGAACCACCGCCATGGACGCGGCAACCCAGAACCTGGTGCCCGGTATCGACGCCGACTGCGGTGGCGCGGCCGCCTGCGGCACCTGCCATGTGTATGTCGACCCGACCTGGACCGAACGGACGGGCTCGGCAACGCCGGGCATAGAGCAGGACATGCTGGCGCTCACCGATAACGCCCAGGCCAGCAGCCGCCTGGCCTGCCAGATCCGCATGACTCCGGAACTGGACGGACTGGTTCTGCGTATTCCCGAAAACCAACACTGAGACTGAACGTTTTTGGGGCCGCAGGAAGTTTTGCTTCTTGCGGCTGTGCCCGCTTGCCTGCACGAGGAGATATAAAAAATGGATTTCAAACCTGACTACATCATCGTAGGCGCCGGCTCGGCCGGCTGCATTTTGGCCAACCGCCTGAGCGCCGACCCGGCTATCAAGGTGCTGCTGCTGGAAGCTGGTGGCAGCGACAACAGTCTGTTCTACCGCATGCCTGCGGGCTTTTTCGAATTGATGAAATCCGGCAAGGGCAACTGGAACTATGAATCCATTGCGCAGCCTGGTTTGAACAACCGCAAGATCTACTTTCCGCGCGGCAAGGTGCTGGGCGGCTCCAGCTCCATCAACGGTCTGGTGGTGTCGCGTGGCAATGTGGGCGACTACGACCACTGGGCAGAGCTTGGCAACATGGGCTGGTCGTACAAGGATTGCCTGCCCTACTTCAAGCGCATCGAAAGCTTCCCTGGTAGCGACCCGGCGTCGCACGGCCACAACGGGCCGGTCGGTGTCACGCTGACGGCGCTGGAGAGCATGAACCCCACCTCACGCGCCTGGATCGATGGCGGTGTGCAGGCGGGTCATCCGTTTAACCCGGATGTCAATGCCGGCGACCCACTCGGTATGGCGCAGATGCAGGGCAACTACGCCAATGGCGTGCGACAGAGCGCCTCGGCCTGCTACCTGGCACCCGTCATGCATCGCACCAATCTGCGCGTCATCACCGGTGCTCTGGCCAAGCGCATCGTCATCGAGGGCGGGCAGGCCACCGGCATCGAATACCTGCAGCGTGGGCAGTCACATACTGCGCGTGCCAACCGCGAAGTGATTCTTGCGGGTGGCGCCATCAACTCACCGCAATTGCTGCAGCTCTCGGGCATTGGCGAGCCTCAGGACATGCGCCCCCACGGTATTGCGGTGCGCCACGAACTGCCGGGCGTGGGCCGCAATATGCGCGACCATCTGTCGGTTGCTGTCAAACAGCGCATTACCAAACCGTATTCCCTGCTGGCTGACCTGAAGCCGTTGGCCATGGTCAAGGCTTTGGGTCAGTATCTGCTGTTCAAATCGGGTCCGACCTCCATCGGAGCACTGGAGACCTGGGCGCATCTGAAGTCGAAGCCTGAGCTGGCCTATCCCGATCTGCAGATCTACTCGGTGCCCCTGATGTACAACGACCACGGACGTGATGTGATCAAGGAAGAGGGCTTTATGGCCGTGCTGAATGGCATACAGCCGGGCAGCGTTGGTACTGTCAAGATCCGTTCCAATAATCCAACGGATGTGCCCGCGATCGACCCCAGATACCTCTCCGATCCGGATGACCTGCGCGTGCTGCGCGACGGCATCCGCCTGTCGCGCGAAATCATCGCGCAAAAGGCCTACGACGGCTTCCGCGGCAGCGAGTACGCGCCGGGTGCGCAGGCAAACAGTGACGCGGCATTGGATGCCTATATCCGCACCGAAGCCAACACCTTGTACCACCCGGTGGGAACCTGCAAGATGGGCAACGACGACATGGCGGTGGTGGACGCTGCATTGCGTGTGCGGGGACTGAGCGGACTGCGCGTCATCGACGCGTCCATCATGCCCCAAATCACCAGTGGCAACACCAACTTCCCCACCATGATGATTGCCGAAAAAGGTGCAGACCTGATCCTCGGCAAGGCCGGCGCCTGAGCGCCCACACCCATTCCCCAATCGTGAGAAACAAACCATGCAAGACCTAGGCGCAAGCGGCGAAGCCTGCCCGTTTTCCTTCAATTTCGATGCCGCCACCTTTCAGCCAGGGCAGATGGTGAGCTACCGGGTGCCCGACCGCTTTCCGGACTTCCCCTTTGTGGGCGTTCTGGTGGCGGTGCACGCAGACTATGTCGAGATCTCCCCCAACGACCCCCTGAACCCGACCAAGCGCATGAAGGGTACCCGCGAAAGCCGCCCCGTGGTCACGGCAGAAGAAGCCCTCTCGGAGGCCACCCATGCTTAAGCCCCGCGCCGCCCACAACCCTGAGCAGGAGATGTTTCGCGACGCAGTGCGTGGCTTCATCAAGGCCGAGATCACACCGCACTTCGAGCGTTGGGAAGCCGCCGGCATCGTCGATCGCAGCTATTGGGCCAAGGGTGGCCAGGCCGGTTTGCTGTGCCCGCAAATCCCCGAGGAATACGGCGGACCAGGCGCCAATTTTGAATACAACGCCATCGTCAATGAAGAGATTGGTTACGCCGGCTATGCCGGGCCGCTGACCAACTTTTCAGTGCACAGCGATGTTTGCGCCGGCTACATCTTGAAGGCTGGAACCGAGGAGCAGAAGAAGCACTGGCTGCCACGCATGGTCAGCGGGGAAACCGTTTGCGCCATTGCCATGACCGAGCCCGGCACCGGCAGCGATCTGCAGGGTGTGAAGACCCGTGCGGTACGCGATGGCGACGTCTACCGCGTCAGCGGCTCCAAGACCTTTATCTCCAACGGCCAGCACTGTGACCTGGTGATTGTGGTGGCCCGCACCTCGGATGCGCCAGGCGCCAAAGGCCTGAGCCTGGTTCTGGTGGAGACCAACAGTCCCGGCTTTCGGCGCGGAAAAAAGTTGGACAAACTGGGACACCGGTCCTCGGATACGTCAGAGATGTTCTTTGACGAAGTGGCGGTGCCTGTCACCAACTTGATGGGCGGCGAAGGCTCTGGCTTTAGCATCCTGATGAACGAGTTGCCGCAGGAGCGTTTGATCATTGCCGTCCACTCCATGGCCGCAGCGCAACGCGCCTTCGACATCACCTGCGGCTATGTGCAAGACCGCAAGGCCTTTGGCAAACCGATCGGAGACTTTCAGAACACCCGCTACAAGCTGGCCGACCTGAAGGCTGATCTGCTGGTGGGCTGGTCTTTTTTGGACCAGTGTCTGGCCAGGCACGTGCGCGGCGAACTGAGTGCGCTGGATGCCTCTACCGCCAAGCTCTGGTGCAGCGAAATGCATGGCCGCCTGGTCGACCAATGTCTGCAGTTCCACGGCGGCTACGGCTTTATGCGCGAATACGAAATCTGCCGCCTGTACACCGATGCGCGGGTACAGCGCATTTATGGCGGCACGTCGGAAATCATGCGCGAGCTGATTTCCAGAAACCTGCAGGGATAGGGCGCACCATGACCCAGGACAAGCGCGAAAAGGTGGTGGTGGTGGGTGCCGGCCATGGCGGTGGCTCGGTGGTGGCCTATTTGCGCCAGTATGGCTACGCAGGCGATATTGAACTGATTGGCATTGAGCCGGTGGTGCCTTACCACCGGCCTCCGCTGTCCAAGGCCTGGATGAAGGGTGAGACCAGCCTGGAGGCCCTGGCACTCAAGCCAGCGGCTTTTTATGCAGCAGAGAATATCGTCCTGCGCCTGGGCACGCGCGTGACACGCATCGACGCAGCGCGCTGTTGTGTGGTCCTGTCCGACGGCGCCGAACTGGTCTACGACCAACTGGTGCTGGCCCCCGGTGCCGATGCCCGCACATTGCCTCTGCCAGGGGCTGCGTTTGGCAATGTCATGAGCCTGCGCAACCTGAACGATGCGGCCGGCCTGCGTGCCGCGCTCACGCCGGGGACGAAGCTGGTCATTATTGGGGGCGGCTACGTTGGGCTGGAGTGCGCGGCGACAGCGCGCGCCTTGAATGTAGAGGTGGTGCTGATCGAGCGTGCGCCGCGCCTGCTGGAGCGGGTTGCCAGCGCAGCCATTTCTGCCTTTCTGCAAAAGTACCACCAGAGCCGCGGCGTAGTGATAGTGACAGCTGCCGACCTTCTTGCGATCGATGGCGAAACACGGGCTGAGGCCATCCGTCTGAAAGACGGACGCAGCTTTGCCTGCGACGCGCTGCTGGTGGGAGTGGGCGCCAACCCCTCGGTGGCCTTGGCACAGGACGCCGGACTGGTCTGTGACGACGGCATTCTGGTGGATGCGGATTGCCGCACCTCGCAGGCGAATATTTTTGCCCTGGGCGATGCGGCCAAGCGCCCGCACGACGTCTATGGGCGTGCGCTGCGCCTGGAAAGTGTTCCCAGCGCACTTGAGCAGGCCAAACGTGTGGCTTCGGTTCTCACGGGTCGGGAGTCCGCTGCTGCCGAGGTGCCCTGGTTCTGGTCCGATCAGTATGATCTGAAACTGCAAATGGCCGGTCTGCTGTTTGAAGCCACAGAAAGCGTGGTGCGCGGTGATCCGGACCAAGGCAAGTTCGCCGTCTACCACCTGTGTGCGGGGCGCGTCGTTGCGGTGGAAGCGGTCAACTCCCCGCAGGACTTCATGGCGGGCAAGAAGATGATAGGCACAAGGACCATTGTCGATGCCACTCGATTGGCCGACACCGCTGTTCCGCTCAAGGACTTGCTGGTTTGACAGTTTGCGCAGCGTGTTTCATGCAATGAGGAACCTTCAGAGCTTGGACATATTCCCCTGCAGTACCGTGAAATAGTGGATGAACGCCAGGCGGTCATCAAAAGACAGATTTTTCAAAGCCTGACCATAAAAGTTGTGAATGGATTTCTGCAATTGCTTCCACAACACTTCACCTTTTGCGCTGAGCTTGACGGATCGTGAGCGCCAATCGTCATTGTTTGTGACACGCTCAATCAGGCCATCGCGCTCGAGTCGCGATAACAGGACCGTGAGATTTTGGCGACTCATGAGCAAAAAGCGTGACAAGTCGCCTATCGGCATCCCACCCGTTACCCTTGGGGCGCGAAAGTGCTCCCAAAACAGACCATTGGTGTGTGGTGATGCCGAATTCATCGAGTGCCTGGGATCCCTTGGTATGTAAGGTGTTGGCGGTTTGAAATAGACGAAAGAACAAGCGGTTGTTGATTTCGTCAACTGGATAGCTTGCTTCGGTGGGCGGTTGAGACATGGGTGATTTCATATGGGATAAGCCGGCATCGTATGCGATGACATGCGAGTAGTTTGGTACCTCGCCAGGACTGCAATGTCCTAATCGCCCCTCTTTAGCCCAGGGAAGTCTTCCTCAAAGTATTCGTTTTCGCCCCGTACGGCATGGGCCTGGCGTTCAACTTCCAGCGCACGCAATTGCACGCGCCGAATCTTGCCGGACAGTGTCTTTGGCAGCTCGGCGACAAACTCAATGCGCCGCACCCGCTTGTAGGGTGCCAGCTGTGCGCGCGCAAAGGCAAAGATGGCCTCGGCCAGCACCGGTCCGGGCACGGCGTCTGCCGTCAAGATCAGGTAGGCTTTGGGCACGGCCAGGCGCAGCGGATCCGGGCTGGGAATCACGGCCACCTCGGCCACGGACGGATGTTCAATCAGGGCGCTCTCCAGCTCAAACGGGCTGATACGGTAGTCCGAGGCCTTGAACACATCATCGGCCCGGCCGATAAAGGTGATGTAGCCCTCGGCATTGTGCGTCGCCGTGTCACCGGTATGGTAGTGGCCGTCACGCATGGCTTGTTGGGTGTTCTCCTCGCTGTCCTGGTAGCCCTGCATCAGGCCCAATGGTCGCGGTGACAACAGCAGACAGACCTCGCCTTCCTCTGCGGCATGGCCATCTGGGTCCAGCAGCGCGATGCGGTAGCCGGGCAGCGGTCGCCCCATGGAGCCGGGTATCAGCTTTTGACCGGGCGTGTTGCCGACCTGCGCCGTGGTCTCGGTCTGGCCGTAGCCATCGCGCAGGGTCAAACCCCAGGCCGTGCGCACCTGCTCGATGATCTCCGGGTTCAGGGGCTCCCCCGCGCCTATGAGCTCGCGCAGGCTCAAGCGGCTGCGGTAGGCTGCCAAGTCTTCCTGGATCAGCATGCGCCAAACTGTGGGCGGTGCGCACAGGCTGGTCACGTGGTGCGTGGACAGTACCGACAGCATGGCATGAGCGTCGAAGCGGGCGTAGTTGTAAATGAAGATGCATGCCCCCGCGTTCCATGGTGCAAAGAAGCAGCTCCAGGCGTGCTTGGCCCAACCGGGTGAGGAGATATTCAGGTGCACATCGCCGGGTTTGAGTCCGATCCAGTACATGGTGGACAGATGGCCCACCGGGTAGCTCTGGTGTGTGTGCAGCACCAGCTTGGGTTTGGACGTGGTACCGGATGTGAAATACAGCAACAATGGATCGGTAGCGCGTGTGGGGCCGTCAGGGGTGAAGACCAGCGCTGCCTGCGCCGCATCCTCCAGACACTGCCAGCCGGTATGGCGTGCGCCCACGCTGATGCGGGTGAAGTTTCCGGCAAGCGCCGCGAACTTGTGCACCTGCTCACTGCCAACCGCAACATGGCTCACCTCGCCCCGCTCGATCCGGTCACACAGGTCATCGGCCGTGAGCAGTGCGGAGGCCGGGATCAGGACGGCGCCGAGTTTCATGGCGGCCAGCATTAGTTCCCACAGCGCCAGTTCGTTGCCCAGCATCAGCAGGATGCGGTCGCCGCGCTTGACGCCCAGACCGCGTAGGTAGTTGGCGACCTGTGCCGAGTGCTCGGCCATCTGCTTGAATGAACGCTTCACTTCGCTGCCGTTCTCGCCAACGATGAGCAGGGCCGGGGCGTCGTTGTCCTGGGACATCACGTCAAAGTAGTCCAGCGCCCAGTTGAAGTATTCAAGTTCGGGCCAGCGGAAATCGCGGTAGGCGAGCTCGTACTCATTGCGGTGCTGCAACAAAAAGTCGCGGGCCTGGATGAATTTCGTGCGAGCGCTGCTTGCGTCTGAGGTGTCAGTGGTCATGTTTATTTGAAGAGATGTGTTTAGCAGAGGCTATTTCACAACGGGCGGGCTGGCGTTCAGCCCGCCTCGCTCATCACCGGCTGGGCGTGAATACGGTTGTGCTCGGCGGTCTTGAGCAAGTCCAGGGCGACGTCCACAATCATGTCCTCCTGCCCGCCCACCATGCGGCGACGGCCCAATTCGACCAGGATGTCCACGGTCTTGAGGCCATACTTCTTGGCCGCCACTTCCGCGTGGCGCAAGAAGCTGGAATAAACACCGGCATAGCCGAGCGCCAGCGTCTCACGGTCCACGCGCACCGGACGGTCCTGCAGTGGGCGCACGATATCGTCCGCCGCATCCATCAGCTTGTAGAGGTCGCAGCCATGGTCCCAGCCCAAGCGCGCGGCGGCGGCGATGAACACCTCTAGCGGTGCGTTACCGGCGCCCGCCCCCATGCCGGCCAGGCTGGCATCGACGCGGTCACAGCCCTCTTCAACCGCCACGATGCTGTTGGCGACACCCAGGCTCAGGTTGTGGTGGGCATGCATGCCGGTCTGCGTTTCGGGATTGAGCACATCCTTGAAGGCGCGGAAGCGGTCACGCACGTCGTTCATGCTCAAGGCACCGCCCGAATCCACCACGTAGCACACGGTGGCACCGTAGCTCTCCATCAGTTTGGCCTGCTCGGCCAGGCCTTGCGGCGTCTGCATGTGGCTCATCATCAGGAAGCCGACCGCTTCCATGCCCAGGTGGCGCGCGTATTCAATGTGCTGCCGCGAGATGTCGGCCTCGGTGCAGTGGGTGGCCACACGCACGATGCGGGCGCCGGCGTCGTAGGCCGCCTTGAGGTCGTGCACGGTGCCGATGCCGGGCAAGAGCAGGGTGGCGATCTTGGCGTGCTTGACCACGCTTGCCACGGCTTCAATCCACTCCACATCGGTATGGGCGCCAAAGCCGTAGTTGAAGCTGCCGCCCTGCAGGCCGTCGCCATGGGCGACTTCAATGGAGTCGACCTTGGCCTCGTCCAGCGCTTTGGCAATCTGCATGGCCTGGGCCACGCTGTACTGGTGGCGGATGGCGTGGCTGCCGTCACGCAGCGTCACGTCCGAGATATAGATTTTTTTGTCGGGGGAATAGCTCATGGATGTCTCCTTTACGCGGCTACGACGGTGAGCATGCGTGCCGCCATGTGTTCGGCGGTGCGCAGTGCGGCGCTGGTCATGATGTCGAGGTTGCCGGCGTAGGACGGCAGATAGTGCGCAGCACCTTCCACTTCCAGGAAGATGGAGGTCTTGAGGCCCGACATGCGCGGACCCACGCCCGGGATATTGATAGGGTTGCTAGCTTCGATGCGGTCAAACTGCACCTTTTGCTTGAGGCGGTAGCCGGGCACATAGGCCTGCACGTCGGCGACCATGCGCGCTACCGATTCGGCGATGGCATCTTCGCTGGCAAAGTCACTCAAGGTGTACACCGTGTCGCGCATCATCAGCGGCGGCTCGGCCGGATTCAGCACGATGATGGCCTTGCCCTTGACGGCGCCACCCACGACCTCAATCGCTTTCGAGGTGGTTTCAGTGAATTCATCGATATTGGCGCGGGTGCCGGGCCCTGCACTCTTGCTGGAGATGGAGGCGACGATCTCGCCGTAGTGCACCTTGGCCACGCGCGATACCGCTGCCACCATCGGGATGGTGGCCTGGCCGCCACAAGTGACCATGTTGACGTTGAGCGCGTCCAGATGTTCTTCGCCGTTCACCACCGGAATGCAGTACGGACCGATCGCCGCCGGTGTCAGGTCGATCATGCGGATGCCGGGCTTGAGGCTTCGCAGGAAGGCGTCGTTCTTGATGTGGGCGCCGGCGCTGGTAGCGTCGAACACAATGTCGATGTCGGCAAAGATGGGCAATTGCGTCAGGCCTTTGACGCCTTCGTGCGTGGTGGCCACGCCCAAGCGAGCCGCACGCGCCAGGCCGTCGGAAGCGAGATCAATGCCGACCATGGCACCTATTTCGATGTTAATGCCGTGGCGCATGATTTTGATCATCAAATCCGTGCCGATGTTGCCGCTGCCGATGATGGCAGCCTTGAGTTTGCGTGTCATGTATGTGTAACTCCTTCAAGCCATGCGGCAGGTAACTGAACCAAGAGCGCCGATCTGGGCATGAATCAGGTCACCGGCCTGTACGGGCACCATCGGGCCGAGGGCGCCCGAGAGGATGACTTCACCGGCGCGCAGCCCCTGGCCGCGCTCGGCCATGGTGCGGGCCAGCCAGTAGGCCGCACGCAGCGGATGACCGAGGCAGGCGGCGCCGGTACCGATCGAGACGAGCTGCCCGTTCTTGCTCATCTGCATCTCCAGATCACCCAGCGCGACGTTGCCCACTGCGACCGGCTGGTCGCCCAGCACATAGAGGCCACAGGAGGCGTTGTCCGCCACAGTGTCCACCAGGCTGATCTTCCAGTCGGCAATGGCGCTGTCCACGATCTCGAGGGCCGGCAGTGCATAGGCGATGCAGGTCATGAATTCGGCCCAACTCGGGGTGATGCCGCAAAGGTCGCGACCGACGACAAAGGCGACTTCGGCCTCGATCTTGGGTTGCATCAGGCGCGCCGTCGGCACATCCTGCCCGTTCAGACACTCCATGTCGTCAAACAGGATGCCGAAATCGGGCTGATCGACGCCCAGTTGCAGTTGCACCGCCTTGGAAGTGAGGCCCACTTTTTTCCCCACCATGCGGCGCCCGGACTCGATCTGGGCGCGGGTGTTGATTTCTGCCACCGCATAGGCCGCTTCAAGATCCTGGATGCCGTAGCTGATGGAGATAGGGGCAATCGGGGCGCGGTTCGCGCGCGCCGTGCGCAACGCCAGCGCGGCCTGTGGTACAGCCTCGTTTGAGTAATTGTTCATGTAGTGCTGTCCTCCGGTCGAATAAACACGTTACCGTCCTTGATGATGGCCCGATAAGCGCGAATGGGGGTGATGGCCGGGAACGTGAGTGCGGTCCCGGTCTTCAGACAGAAGCGGCCAACGTGCCAGGGGCATTCGACCTGGCCGTTTTCGACCGTGCCCTCGGACAGCGATGCGTTTCCGTGCGAGCAGGTGTCATCGGTGACATAGAACTCCCCATCCACGTGATAGACCGCCAGCGGCATCCGGCCTTCGACTTCCACCCGAAGGGCCTCGCCGTCTTCGACCGCATCCACGCGGCACAGTCGCAACTCGCCGGCTGAAAGTGTGACGTCTTTTTGTTCCATGATTCTCGAACCACCTCAAAAAAATCGGTCGTAATGTATCTGTTGCGCCGGCACCTGGTACTCGACCATCAACATCCGGACCACCACTTCAATCATCGGCGGCGGTCCTGCCAGGTAATACTCATGGGCGGTGAAATCACCACTCAGGCTGCGGCCCAGCAATTCATGAACAAAGCCGCGCTCGCCCTGCCAGCCATCGCCGTCTGCCGGTGGCGCATTCGACACAGCGGTTTTGACCTGGACGCGGTCCGGGTCCTGCAGCCAGTCGGTAAAGGTGGGGATATCGGCCGGGCTGCGGCCGCCGTAAAAGAGCCACACGGCACGCTCGTTCAGCGCCGGTTGCATGGCAAGGGCGTTCACGATCGACAGCATCGGCGCCAGGCCGGATCCGCCTGCAATGCACACCACATCACGCGGGGACTCCGCGCGCAACTGGGCGAGACCGAGGGGGCCGTCAATGTCAACGCTGTCGCCGGGCTGCAAGGCATCAAACATCAAGGTACTGACGCGCCCGTTGGGCACCTGCCGCACCATGAAGTGCCAGTCGCCCGCTTCGTTCGGCTGATTCGACATCGAATAGGCACGCAATTGACCAACCCCGGGCAAATCAAACAAGGCATATTGACCGGGTACAAATTGCGCTGGCTGCTCGCCGCGAAACCTGAATTCACGGATGTCAACGGTGACCTGGCGGCTACCGAGGTACTGGGTTTTGAAGCGCGTGGGGGCGTTTTCCGATAAATACTCGGGACCTGGGCGGATCTTGATTTCGCAGTCCGACAGCGGTCGGCACTGACAGGCCAGGCGGCGGCCGCGAACCCGGTCTTTCGCACTCAAGCCGGGCGCATCGGGCCACAGGTCTTGCACCTCACCGCTCAGGAGCTCGAACTTGCAGGAGCCACAGCCGCCGGCGCAGCATTCATAAGGCAGGCCGATACCGGTACGCAAGCCCGCACGCAGCAAGTTGTCGCCCTCGGCGTTGACGTAACTGGCGTCGCTGCCCGCAATTTTTATCGTAAAGGACGTGTTTTTCATTTTTTCTCCTGATGGTCGTGCTTCGCCTGCGGCGCCAGACCCAACCAGCGCTCGGCATTCGTCGAGCACAACTGGCGCAGGACGTCATCCGGCAAACCGAGCGATTGCAAGCGTGCAGCCGGGTCGGCGTCCATGATGACAAACGGATAGTCTGACCCGGCTAGGATCTGGCTGTTGCCAAAGACCTGGATCAGCCGGTGAATTGTGTCAGCGTCGTACACCAGGTCGTCGTAATACATGCGCCGCGCCGCCAGGCTGGGGTCGCCAGCCAGGGTGTCGCGGACCTGGGGCAAGGTCTGCCAAGCGTGCTGCAAGCGCGGCAGCAGCGCACTGAGCGAACCGCCACCGTGGCTGAACGCGATGCGCAGGCCAGGCAGGCGGGCCAGCGTTCCACCTGTGATCATGGAGGCGGCGGCCAGACCGGTCTCGCTGGGAAAGGCCAACACCTGCTCCAGCACCGCCGGACCCGCCAGGCGGTCCATGCCGCTCGGTTTGAGCGGATGCACAAACACCGCCGCGCCCCATTCAGCCGCCGCCTCGAAGAACGGGAAAAAGCGCGGGTCCCCGATCACCGTGCCGTTGATATTGCCGCCAATTTCAACCCCGGACAGACCTAGCTGATGGACCGCCACATCGAGCTCGCGAATTGCTGTCGTCACGTCCTGCAGCGGTACTGCACCCAGACCCACGAAACGCGTGGGATGACTGGCCACCATCTCGGCAATAACCTCGTTCAGGTAGCACGACATCCTGGCGCCGTCCACCGGATCCAGCCAGTAGGACAACAGCTCGGGCATGGGCGACAACACCTGCCGCGTGACCTGTCGCTGGTCCATATCGCCCAGCCGCATGGCACAGTCCCAGCACTGGTGCGACACCGTGCGGTAGACGGCGCCGGACACCATCACATGGCGATGGCAGGCCTGCGCGGCGACCATCGACGGCCAGGGCGCATTCACATGCCGTCCGATGTATGCGGGGAAATTCTCCGGTACGACGTGCGTGTGGACATCAATCAGAGCTGACACGATCAGCCCTGGGCAGTTGTGGGCAGTTTGCCGGTGGCGAAGTAATGTGCCGCCACAGCATTGAACTCCTCTGGCGATTCGTACTGGGGCCAGTGGGCAGCGTCGGCCTGCATCAGGTAAAAGAGGCTGCCGGGCACGCGGGCGGCGGCGGCGCGGGCAGCCTCCAGGTCATGGATCGGGTTATCCTGGGTCCAGAGGAACAGCGTGTCGCACTTCAGCGATTCAAGTGGGATCAGGAACTCGTCATGCCGCTGAATCACCGCATTGATCGTCGGCGCCACGCGCCGGGTCTCGGGCGCGAGGTAGATGCGCAGGCGCAAATCAATCAACTCGTCGTTCAGCAGGTGGTGGTTATTCGGGTGCATCAACCACTGCATGCGGGCCGTCACTGACTCGCGGTTCGGCACCGCATCAACGTTGCGCTTGTTCAAGGCCATGAAGTTTTCCATGTCCTGCTTGCCCTTGACTGACACAACCGGGATGCCGCCAGCCGTGTTGAGCATCAGGCGGCGCACGCGCTCCGGGTACTTGGCGGCAAACAGGCCTGAGACCCAGCCGCCCAGTGACTCACCCGAGAGATGGGCCTTGTCAATGTGCAGGGTGTCCATCAAGGCCAGCAACTGCTCGACAAACACGGCGGGCGTGTAGGCGTCGAGCTTTTTGTCCGACAGGCCATGGCCCACATAGTCCAGGGCAATCACATGGAACTGCTCGGACAGGGTCATCAGGTTTTTTGCATAGGCCTCTAGATGCCCGTTCATGCCGTGCTGGAACAGAATGGTTTCCTTATTGCCTGCACCGGCTTCGGCAATTCGGATACGGCCAAATTGGGGGGTCTCAACATAGCGGATCTCGGCTCCGAGAAAATCAAGCCACAGGCTCATGGGGTATTCCTTTGCGGTGTCAGGGGGAAGAAACAGGGGGCGCGCAGTCGCGCAGGGGTCAGCCGCCGTGTAGGCGTGCAGTTGCCCGGGTGCTGACCAGCGAGCAGACGCCGTCGAGCGCCCACCCTCAGATCCTGAGGGCTGGGGACGGAATGTTTAAACGGAACGCAGCAGCGAAGCGCTACAGGCTGTCCAGGTACAGGACCACCATTTTTCGCCACAGCTTGAAGAGGCGGTTGAAGCGCTGGGTGTCGTTCTGCCAGAGCCGGCGTACGGCCAAGCCGCGCACGATGCTGATGGTCAGCCACAACAGGTCTTCTGCCACCGCCGGGGGCACGCCCGACTCGATCAGGGCCTCCAGCCAACTGGCCTCCACCGGCAGCCGCGAGGCCGCCGAGATGTCGCCCACCGTGTGCTCCTCGCCGGTCTTCATGCGGCCCTGTATGGCCAAGTCGAGGGCAATCAGGAACAGCTCGCTGAAGAAGAAGTCCTGGCTGTCCGAGAGCAGCTCCTTGATGGCATCGTCCACGGAGTTGACGCGCCTGGCCCGCTTGCGCCCAGCCTCTGCGGAGCGCTGGAACACATGTTCGACGACCGCCACCACCAGTTCGTCCTTGGACGGGAAATGGTGCGTCTGGGCACCCCGTGAAACGCCGGCCAGCGTGGCCACGTCGGCGGTGCGAAAGCCGGCATAGCCCTTGGCCGCCAGCACATCCACCGCCGCGTCGAGCAGGCGCCTGCGGGTTTCTTCGGTGCGCTCGGCCTGGGTACGCCGCACCTTGACGGGTTGTTGTGCGGTCTCTTGGGAAGCTTTGGTTGTCATCGTGGTCAGCCGTATCGTTGCAGCAAGGGTTTGTCGTCACAACATCGTACTCCCGCCGTTGACGCTGATTACTTGGCCGGTGACGAACGCGGCTTCGCGTGTGGCCAGATAGACCACCATGGACGCCACTTCTTCCAGCTCGGCCGCCCGCCCCATGGGAATAATACTCAGGAATTTTTGCGCCACCTCGGGTTTGTCCCGCACGAATTGGCGCAGTTGCTCGCTGTTGACGGCGCAGGGCGCCACCGTGTTGACGGTGATGCCGGCGCTGGCAAACTCGCGCGCCAGCCCGGTGGTCAGGGCGTGCACGCCACCTTTGGCCGCGTTGTAGGCGGCATGGTCGGGCAGGCCGTTGCGTACCGAGTCGGCACCCAGGTTGATGATGCGCCCATAGCCCTGGCGCAGCATCCCAGGCAAAAAGGCGCGTGTACACCAAAGGGTGGTCCAGAGATTGCGGTCTATCGTCATCCGCAGGGTCTCGGCGGTATGACTGAGAAAGGGCAGGATCACGCCACCGCCGGCATTGTTCACCAGGATCGAGGCATCGCCGAAGGCGCTTTGTGTCTGCGCCAACAGTGCTTGCGCCCCCTCCTCGGTGGAAAGGTCGCCCGCCACGCCAATCACCTTGACGTCATATTCATGTTCGATCCGCCGCGCCTCGGCCTGCAGTTCATGGTTGGCGATATCGGCTATCACCAGGGAAGAGCCTTCCCTGGCGAGCGCCTCGACGATGGCCAGGCCAATGCCGCGGGCGGCGCCTGTGACGACGGCAACCTGGCCACTGAATCTGGCGTGCTCAGACGGGGGTCGTAAAGTGGGGTAGTTCATCGTCAGGGCATTCGTTCGGGATCAAAGAATAATGCTGACGCGCCCGTGGGGTCGCAGGGCGTCCATGTCGAGCATGGAACGCTTCTCCCGGATCATGAGCTGGCCGTTGACCCCTGTCAGACGATAGCGATAGCTACCGACATACACGTCGGCGGCTCCATTTTTAAAGCGGTGAACGGCAAAGGCCGCGGACACTTCAAGCTCCTGATCGCTTCGCTTTTCAATGAGGATGTTGGTCACCATATGGCGCGTTCGCGAACGGGGCCATTCAACGTGAGCCGACTTCTTCAGCAAGCGCACCACCCGCTCTTGCAGGCGCTGGCGGTCGTCGGCGATGTAAAACAACGTGTTGTCCGGCTGGATGTCCGGGCTGGTACCCACTGTTGGCACATGGTAGACAGCATCGTCGGTGAACAGCGCCAGCCATTCCGCGAGCTGCCAGCGATCCAGCATGGCGGCCTCGCGGTAAAGGTACTCTTCAACATCGTTGCGTGTGATGTTTGCGATCATGGTGATTTCCTTGGTAATACGCCCTGGCGCTCAGAATGCTGCGGACTCTATGACGCCGCCCTTGCCAAACTTGGGCGCGGGTGCACCGCCCCAGCTATCGAGGATTTCCGGACGCAGCGGCAGTTCACGCGCCTCGCGCGGACTCACCTCCGGGAACTCCTCCATCCCGAAGCTGTATTCGACTGTCAATCCGTCGGGATCGAGAAAATAGATAAATATTGAATTTGAAATGTCGTGCCGGCCCGGCCCATACACAACCTCCACGCCCGCCTTGCGCATGCGATTCATCGCGCGCCCCACGTCATCGACATCGGTCACCATGAAGTTGAGGTGGTGCAGACCGTCGACATCGCCACGGCTGACGCCAAAGGTGTGATGGAGCGGATTGGGAAAGCAGCGCAAAAACGACACCTGATCACCAAAATGATCCGACACCCTGAAGTTCAGCTTTTCGGTCAGCGTGCGCAGCACCTCGTCGCGCTTCTCGCAGCGGATCACGACATGACCCAAACGCTCAATTTTGGAGACGCTTGGCACGAAGTCCCCTTTGCCACGCTCCATCTGGGCATAAAACTCGAACGTCAAGGTGCTCTCCGGAATGCAAAAGCGAAAGGTCCGCCCCTGCTTCAATTGGCCCGCCTCTTCAGCGGACACCTCATGTCGCTCCCAACCCATCTGATCAATGTAATTCGCGGCCTGCTCAAGATCCTTGCCGGACTCCAGCTCAAAGGCCATGCGCTTGATACCCGGCTCACTGGATTTATAAAGAACAATATTGTGGTGATCCTCGCTGCAGCGCAAAAAGGCGCTGTCAGATCCTTGCTGCGACTCAAGCTGCAGGCCGACAAGGTCGCGGTAAAAGCCAACAGAGGCATCAACATTCGTCACATTGAGGGCAACGTAACCAGGTTTACGGTAGCGAAGTGGAACCATGAGCTCCTCCAGATTGATTGTGAAATAGTTCAGTCAGCTTGCACAGGGATGGCGCGCTGCGCTTGCTGCACCAACTCATGCCAGCGCGACCAGAAGGTTCGAATCTGGTGTTCATCCACCGTCGCGGGCTCGGCCTTGTTCATGCCGCGCGAGAGGTCGTTCCAGGCCGCCTCGCGGGCATTGGAATAGCCACGCTGGCAATGCTCAAGCATCTCCACGTCGTCCGGCGTTGCAAAGCCGCCAGGACCGAAAAACTCAAGGAAGCCATTCAGACGATTCTTTCGCAGCCAGTCCTTCTCTTCTGAAGGTCCGATAGCCCAGGCCGTAACCTCCATGTAGTCGGGCTGCTTCGGATAAAAAGTCCGCAGTGTCACCGACATGCCGTCAACAATGACCAGGTTGGGAAATATCAGAATGTTGCGGCTGTTTTTAGCGATGCGCGTGGCACGCTCTTCACCATGTTTAACAACCAGTCGATCGAACACCGCATCGATTTCACACTTGCGCTCCTCACCCCAGGCCGGGACCCAGTTGGCAACGGGACGACCCCAAGGCGCCGAGTACTCCACCACGGCGTGACCGTTGCCCAGGTCGCGCGCAAAGCCCACGACATTGCTTTGCGCCAGCACGCCATTCATATTCTTCAGGTAATCGAAGTAAGTAGCATGGGTCGAGACGGCGTGATAACCATCGATGCTGTTTTCGACCAGCAGTTTCCAGTTGGCCCGGATCGCATACTCCTGCGTGCCGCTGATGATTTCCATTCCTGCCGCCGACTGATCAACCACCAGATCCAGGTATTCAGTGGCACCCGCAAGGTATTCAACCAGGGACACCGCTCCGGCATCGAAACAGATAAACCAGAAATCGCGGTACTGCTCAAGGCGCGGAACGGCCACCAGGTCCGCACACCCCCCGCCGTTAAAGCCTTCACTGTACGACTCGATGCCCGGCAGATCGCGCATCTTGCCATCGGCACCAAAAACCCAGCCGTGATAACTGCAGGTGAAATTCTTTGCATTTCCGGCGGGCTCACGACACACCGTTGCGCCCCGGTGTGGACACGAATTCAGAAAGGCGTGAATCGTGCCCGCAACATCGCGATTGAAAATGACATTGCGCCCACCCACCGGGCGAGTAACAAATGAGCCCTTCTTGGGCAACTCTGACGTGTGCCCGAGGTACAACCAGCAGCGATCAAAGATTTGCGACCGCTCGGCTTGAAAAATGTCGTTGTCGACGAAAGACTTGCGCGCCACGCGAAACACTCCGGCGTCGCGATCGACATCCAGTAGTTTTGAAAAATTTGCATCGCTCATGGTTACTCCGGGAGTTTGAATATCAACTTAATAACTTACAAACCGACTGACTTGTTCGTATCTTATCAACGAAATCAAATCGCACAGCAAGGGGTTTACCCGTATCGACGGGAATTTTCTGTTGCGTCAGGCGGCGGGCAGGGTGGCCAGCGCGGCGGCCGCCCTGCAACTCTTCGTATCAATGAGCAAAGCCGACAAGGCAGGGATCATCACCACCGCGCCAAACATGTTCCACAGGAACATGAAGGCAAGGAGTAAACCCATATCGGCCTGGAACTTGATATCCGAGAAAATCCAGGTCGACACGCCAAGGACAAGCATGACTCCGGTCAAGGCCACGGCGACCCCGGTGGTGTTGAGTGTTTCAAAGTAGGCTCTCCTTGAGTGCCAAGCCTTCTTCAAAATAGAACTCCAGCTTGTTGTAGATGTAGATCCCGTAATCCACACCGATCGCGATATCCAGCGAAATAACTGGCAAGGTGGCCACTTTGACCCCCCAGACCCAGCTGGGCCATGATGCAAATGGTTACCCGCCAGGACTTGAACTCCCACAACACCAGCAGAGGGACGATGCCATAGACCAGCGCCAGCATCAGGGGCTCAGGGGTGGTAGTTGAAGGCGTCATCCTCCAAAAAAGCATTGAATCCATCCAACTGGCGGTAGACACCTGCGGCTACACCGACTTGAAGCCGCCAACCTCCCCTATATCGAAAGGACCTTGACGCATTTGAGGCGTCAACACTCAAAGCAGAGAGTTTTTGAACTTCCCTTGCAATCCGGTAATAAATAGTTTTATAATAATTTATATGTAAACTAACTAGGTAATATCTAATGCGTGGCAATGAACGATTGGCAAACGTAAAGCGGAGTACGTCTCCCATGGAGGCCGTGTTACCAGGCCTTCCAATGCCTGAGACGGTCATGGTTCGTCTGGTACGAATCACCGTCGCCGGCATGACGGATTTTTTTGAACCTGTTTTCCGCAAGCTTGATCTAACAGAAAACTCGTTTCACGTCCTCTGTCTGCTGATGGCCAGCGAACAAGGTCGCGCTTCACCCAGCGAATTGAGCGACTTGGTCGGCACCAGCCGCGCTAACATGACACGCATCCTTGATCTGCTCGAGCGCGAAGGCTTAGCTTCGCGGTCCGTCGAAGCCCGAGATGCAAGGCGGCATTCCATCGAAATCACGGACAAGGGGCGGCAAGTAAGCTCCGACGCAGTCCCGCAGATGATCGATCCGCTCAAGCGGGCGTTTTCCGACCTGAGTCCAGAGGAATTCGCCACGCTCGGCACCTTATTGCGGAAAGTCACAATTTCTTTCGACAAGGGCGCTTTGCCTTTGAAAGCTGCGGCCTAACACGTTGCATTAACGCCAATTCCCACCCACTCATACGACAAAGAGAACCCGACATGAATGAAAAGACAGCTCTGCGTTACCAATTGATCAGCGCCTGGTGCGGTCCTGCATTCCTGATCACCTTCCTCCTGTTCTGGGGTGTGATCGGGCAAAACCTGCCCAATCCCTCGCCAGCCTTGAGCGCACCCGATCTAGTTACGCGCTACGTAACCCACCTCAACGACATCCGCCTCGGCTTCATCATGTCGATGATCATCATCGTGCTCTACATGCCCTGGTCGGCCCTGCTCGCCACGCAGATGGCTCGCATCGAGGGCAAGTTCCCGGTCATGGCCTATGTGCAACTGTTGGGCGGTGGATTGACCGTGATGGTGGTGTCCTTCAGCGCCTTCTTCTGGGTGACTGCCGCCTTCCGGCCGGATCGCGACCCCGCCTTGATTCAGTTGTTGACGGATCTAGGTTGGTTGTGTATCGACCTGCAATACGCCTGCACAACATTTCAGATGGTCGCCGCCGCAATGGTCGGACTGGCCGATAAAAGCAAGACGCCGCTGTTCCCTCGCTGGGCTTGCTTCCTGACGATCTGGTGTGGCCTGAGCTTCCTGCCAGCCAGTCTGACGGGTGTGCTGAAAACCGGACCCTTCGCCTGGAACGGCATGCTGAGTTACTACATCCCGTATTTTTGCTGGCTGTGCTGGTTTAGCGTGGCCAGTTTCTTCATGATTAAAGACGTGCGCCGCCGCATGCGTGAGGCAGAAGTTCTTGCTGTCAAAGGGTAATTCTTGCATGGCTTAGGCGCGTAATCAAAGTGATCCCTCCCCTTTGCGGTGGGGTCGTTACATTCTCATGCCGATACGGCAATGGCACGCCCAAGGAATAGACGCTTAGCCGAGATCAAAGGAAGAATTGTGACAATGCTCCATATCGCCATCGTGAGTACTCACGCGCTTCACCATCAATGTTGCACGCGCCGCAGAAGCATTGCAGCCAATGAATCTCAGCGCAGCATGTCCCCGATCGAAGCATGTGAACGGGCAGCCCGAAAGGCAGTCAGCGTTCTTGCCCTACGCCGACCCCCAAAGCGGGCCGGCTAGCCGGTCCTGCGCCCAAGCCACCACCATGCCAACAGTCCACGTCGCCAGCCATGCCACTGCCCAGCGGCGACTGCCGGGCGACTCGGACGTCTGGATCTTCATCCTTGCCGAACTACTGATGTTCGCTGCCTTCTTTGTTGCCTATATCGTCAACAGGGCAGGTGCGGTTGGACTGTACAACGCCTCGCAGCTGACGCTGGACCGTAGTCTGGGAGTCCTTAACACGATTTTTCTTATTTTCAGTTCGTGGGCCGTGGTCCAGTCGATCACCGCCGCCCGACGCAACCAGTCGGTAATAACTGCCCGCTATCTGGCATTGGCCATTGCTCTTGCCGCAGCCTTCATTGTGGTGAAGTGTTTCGAATATTCGGCCAAGTTTCAGGCCGGCATCGACCTGACGACGAACGACTTTTACATGTTTTATTTCTGTTTGACCATGATCCATCTGGCGCATGTCGTGGGGGGCTCGATCATTCTCATCGTGCTCTGCCTGAACGCGCGACAGTGCCGGTATCACCGCGGCCATCTGAAGGGTCTGGAAGCCGGCGCTTCCTATTGGCACATGGTCGATCTGCTGTGGATTTTCCTGTTTCCGCTGTTATATCTACTGAGGTAATCCCATGTTTGAAATGATCCGAAATACAAAACTCCGTGTTTTGCTGCTGCTGTTGATTGCGACAGTGGCCAACTTTCAGATCAGCGGAGAAGCTTCGATCGGCTTCTACGCAGGCACGGGAACGCTGGTCATCGCCTACCTGAAAGGCCGTCTGATCGCCCTCGATTTCATGGAACTGCGCCATGCGCCGCTCGTCTGGAGGTCGGCAATCGAAGGCTGGTTGTTGCTCGTTTCAGCCATGCTCCTGACAGTCTATTGGCTCGGAACATTTGGCGTCGGCGCTGCGTGAGGGTTGATCATCGATCTGATCGTGACGATGCACTGGATTCGTTGAGATGGGCATTCCCCTATCCTGGAAACTCACCGATAAAGAAATAATTGAAATGCAAAAAGACAACCCACTCACTCATCGCGCTACCTATTCGCACTGGATACCGGAGCGCGTCCGGTGGTCCGATACTGACATGGTTGGTCACGTAAACAACCTGTCGTTCTCAACGTATTTTGAGACCGGACGGACGGAATTCCTGCGGCCTCTTATCGCACGGGACGCCGAACGCCGGGTCATGATGCTGTTGGCGCAGATGACCGTGAATTTCCTGGGGGAAGTCCATTGGCCCGGCGAAGTCGAAATCGGTACCGGAATACTGGCGATTGGTCGAAGTTCATACCGCCTGGGGCAGGGACTGTTTGATGGTGAGCGCTGTGTGGGTAACGCTGAAACAGTTCTCGTCCTCATTGACGAACCCAGTCGCAAGCCTCGTGAAATCCCCGATTGGTTGAGGCAACACCTTTCCACATTTAGACTCTCTCAGATTTGTTGTTAGTAAGGGGGCTCACAACGCCACCCACGGCACGTTCACTTTCATCGTGTTCAAGAACATGTCGTGCCGCATGGGCTTGCGGTATTTCGTCCATCCCAGGCATTGCTTTCAGTCACCGTTACGGCGGCAACTATCCCCAAAGCCCCAACTGTTCCAACTTCCTGCGTTTAGTGCCGGCTGTAGTTGCGAATCACTTCTTCATTTCGTCTTACCGTCAAAAGAAAATATCTTCGAGCCCAGAAGTGGTACCTCACAAAACTTCTCTTGCACTCTGCATATCCGCGCGCCATGTAAAGCCCACTTTTTCCCTTCATCTAGCTAACCACGTTCGACACCGCATATTTCCGCGATATCAATATCATCATATGCACGTGGTCGAACATTAAGTGTCCCTCTTGAATCCTGCTCTTTTTGTGCTGTGCCAGTGTGCGAAACAAACTTTCAAGATGTATTCGTAACTCTCCATACAACACCTTTCTCCAAAAACCGGGAGATTTTCCATCGGATTAAGCTGATGCCGAACTAGATGTGGGTGTTGTGGCCCGAACAGCTTCCAGAAATAAAGCATGGGTGTTCGCGTCGTTGCTTGTAGACGCAATCCGTCGGCAAAAATCCCAGCATTCATGAGGAATCACGGCACCGGACTGAGCTGCCATGGCGAGTCGCAGCACTGACAGGCGCGTGTGGCCAAATCGTATGCTTCGCTCCAGAAGCCGCACAGACGCTTCTTTGGCCAAACCGATCGACGCCTCGTTGGCCTCGGAATGGCGGCCCTGTGTCACCACGCGTTTCATCTGTCGGATTGCCTGTCTGGACATCGTCATCACCCCTACATATTGCGCCGGTACTGCCCACCCACCTCAAACAAGGCATTGGTGATCTGGCCCAGCGAGCACACGCGCACAGCGGCCATCAGCACCTCAAACACATTCCCGTTCTCGATCAC
>NZ_JBWMAW010000018.1:0-85983 GCF_056521395.1 Rhodoferax sp. LS1R11 | reverse complement strand
GGTGACAAAGGTCTCACCCCGCAGCGGGCTCTCGTGGTTGAACAGAATGCCGTTGCAGGCATACATGCCATAGGCTTCGCGGTAGTTCACCGTGATCCAGTAGGCATACATCTTGGCTACCGCATAGGGGCTGCGTGGGTAGAAGGGGGTGGTCTCCTTCTGGGGAATCTCTTGCACCAAACCATACAGCTCGGAGGTACTGGCCTGGTAGAAGCGGGTCTTCTTCTCCAGCCCCAGGATGCGGATGGCTTCCAGCAGGCGCAGCGTGCCCATGCCATCGGCGTCGGCCGTGTACTCGGGGCTCTCAAAGCTCACGGCCACATGGCTCATGGCGCCCAGGTTGTAGATCTCATCGGGCTGGACTTGCTGGATGATGCGGATCAGGTTGCTGCTGTCGGTCAGGTCACCGTAGTGCAACACCAGGTTGCGCTGGGACACATGGGGGTCCTGGTACAGGTGGTCAATGCGGTCGGTGTTGAAGCTCGACGCCCGGCGCTTGATGCCGTGCACTTCGTAGCCCTTTTTAAGCAAAAGCTCGGCCAGGTAGGATCCGTCCTGGCCTGTGATGCCGGTGATGAGGGCGACTTTTTTCATGGTGTTAAGCAAGTTAGTGATTAATTGGAAATAGAGGTGCCTGCAAAACGAATGCGATGTTCCGGCGCGATAGCCTGAATCATCTCGCTCGCAAATTGGCTTTGAATGACATAGGCATTTGCCGTGTTTTTATCAATCGATGAAACTCGCACCAACATGCCGTCAGGAATCCTGCCCGTCATCGCGTAGCGCATTTCCACCATTTTTTTGTTGGTTCTGTTTGTCGTAATGTGGTCGCCGACAACTGTCCAATAGGTCAGGGGTTCAAATCGTTGCCCCAGAAAAGTTTCAAGCTGTGTGGCCGCTATTGGTCTTGCTGCCAGATTCAACTCGCTGGGCTGCTTGTGCGTTACCTGGAACCCTTGCGCTGGGTAACAAAGCTCAGGTGTGTGGATTTGCAGTGCATTGCTTTGGTTTTTTCCATACGCAATAGACAGCATGATGCGATAGCCGTTGTTGTTGACGTAGGTACGCGTGAGGGTTTCACTGTAGAGCTTGTCCAGCATTTCCTTTTGCTGGGGGTTTACGACTTGATTCGAAATGTTGAGTTGTGCGTTCCATTGACCGAATGTGGTTGGCACCATGGTTTCGAGAGCGATGGACGGGCGTTCGTCTGCCATGTTGATGGTGGGGCGCAGCACCACGCCAAGCGCTGCAGAGGCAAGCATCAGTGCCAGAAGCACCCAATGTTTCATTGAAAGTTTCATGGCTTAGGCACCTGCGAGGCGACGCCGTTGGCGATAGCTCTCAAAAGTTTGCAGCACGGTGTCAAACCCGATGATGAGCAGTAGCGCGCTTAAAAAAAGCACCATGCCCGCAAACCCGTGTAAAAAACCCTGGCCCGCTTCGTCACCAAAGTGGTAGGTGATGAGGGTGAGCGTCATCACGCGGATGACATTGGCTGTGAAGGAAATGGGAACAATCAACACAGCTAGTCCGACGTTTCTGAACAGTGAGTCCCGCCGAATAATATTTAAATACAACAGGCCCAGTGCTTCCAGCGTAAGCAGGGTGTGCAGTCCGGCGCAGGCATCGGCCACCAGCAGCATGTATTGGCCAATTTGCAAAATAACGCCTGTGCGGGCAATGGGATAACCCACCCAGAACAGGATGTGTTCGGCCACATAAGACACAGCCATTTTCATAGGCATGGTGACCAGGTCCACCACCGTACTAGGTAGCGGAACCATGAACAGCATGAAGAACAGGGCAAACCATTGGGCTTTGAGTGCGGCGGTGCCACGCAGCAGCAGCAGCAGGCCAACCAGCAACCAGATAACGGAACCAATCTCCATCAGCAAGATGTCTTGCGAGCGGCCAATGGCATAAAGCAGCACGCCGAAAACAAAGAGGGGCCAGCCCAATGCGCTTGGTTTTTGGCCCTGCGCAGCCAGCTCCATGGCGCCCCAGTTGCGGTACATCAGCCACAGCGAGATGCCCAACACGATGGGCCCGTGCATTTGCTCATCGCTGCTCCAGATACCCCGGAACAAGCCCACCAGGCTGGGCACATACAGCACCGCCAGCCCAATGATGATGGGCGCCCAGGTGAGCAGCTGCGCGGGCAGGGGCGGGCGGGTTGCGATGGGGTTGTTTTGAGTGGGAGTCATTTGAGGCGCTTGGCGTTTTTGCCGGTGACGATGGCTTTGCCGGACTTGGTTTCGATGGCTTTGCGCGTGTTGCCAGCAATGGTGCCGCCTTGCTGCGCGATAACCCGGCTTTCTTCAAATCCTTGGGGTAACTTTTGTTTTGATATTTCCGCGGTGTTTGCCATATCGGTAAGGCGCATCTTGCCGTCTGGCGCGGTCATTTTCAAACCGTGACAATTTGTCACGGTTTCATTGCCCTCGGCTTTAAGCCGTTGTTTGAGCTTGCGCCAACATGCCGACGCATCAACGCTGTCGGTGAGTACCGCAACAACATCGACGATGCTGAAAAACCAAGCTTGGCGCTGTTCGTCCCAGTGGGAGCGAACTTGCATGTTTTCAAAAAGCTTGATGCTGGACATGGCGTGTGTGGTCATGGTTGGCTGAGCACTTTCCAATGGCCACCGTGGGTGGGGCCAATGCGGGCCACTCGGCCTTCTTGTTGTAGCTTGGTTAAAGCACGCTCAATGGTTCGAGTGGTCACGCCAATTTGGGTAGCAAGGTCGGGGATGGTGGCATTGGAATCGTCACGGAGAGCAGTAAAAACTTTCTCCGACATTTTTCCCGACATTTTTCCCGACATTTTTCCCGACATTTTGTCGTTTACTCCCCCAGACTCGGGCTGTTGCTCGGTGGTTTCTTTGACAGTGCTCTTGAACACGGTTACGGCCATGCCGCCCTGAGTGGCTTCAAATTCGGGTTCGGGCAAGCCATAGGCCAAAAAGGTGTCAATCACCCGACGCACGCCGCTGCCATACTTTTCAATGAGTTCAAGCTCTCTGAAGATGGTGGCGATTTGTTTGTTGCGCAGGTGCGATTTGTAGTTGCCGGTTTTGATTTTTTCAACGGTCAGGTCGTCCAGTAGTGCGCCGGGGTTGAAAAATTCGATGCGGTTGTCAAAGACTTTAATGGTGGAGTCGTTGGCGCTGCGGTAGTCGCGGTGCACGATCATGTTGATGATGATTTCGCGCAGGGCCTCCATGGGGTAGTCCCAGCGTTCGGTGCGCTTGGGGTTGCCGGTGATGATGTAGGCCTTGTTGATGTGTTTGACCATGAAGTCCATGATGCGCTGGACTTGTTCAATGAGTGTGTCGCGGCTGGTGATGCTGTCTTTGATGATGGTGGGGCTGGCAAAGCGCCCGGCTTCTATGGTGCTTAGAAAAACATCATTTTTGGAAAACAGCAGGTGACAGGCAAAAGTGGGGCAGCCTTGTTTGACGAGTTCAAATTTTTCTAAAACCGCGTCAAAGGGTGCGTTGAGTTTGATGGCGTCGGCAAAGGCCTGAACTTTGGGCACAGAGATGGACGTGATGGCGTGTTCGGGGTCTGGGTGGTAGTCCCAGCTGGAGTTGATGAGTTTGATGTGCGCGTCAGATATTTCAGTGGCGGTCATTTGGTGGTTGGCGTTGCCAACGCGTTTGAAATACCGGCCTTTGCAAGCGACGGGCTTGATGGGGTATTCACCCAAGCTGATCACCGCAACGGTTTTGCCGTTAATCGGCACGAGTTCCACATCAGGAATGATTCTGGGGCTGGTGATTTGTTTGCATTGGTTGATCCAGCCTTGAACGGTTTCAGCCTGAATGGATAGCCCCAGAGTTTGCCCCTTGTCGTTGATGCCCAGCAACACCGTTCCACCAAGGGTGTTGGCAAAGGCGCAGAGCGTTTCAACTACTTCTTTTTGAAAACTGCTTTTGAATTCAACGCGCGCACTTTCCCCTTGTGCAATGAGTTCAAGTAGTTGCGCAGCGTTCATTGGCAATTTCAGTTCAGGCGTCGTTCAGCACCGAGCCAACCAGCGCCACGCCGCTGTCTTGCAGGCGGCGGGCCAGCAGTGTGGCTTGGGGCACCAGGCTTTTGTTTTTGCGCGCCACCATCAGCGCCGCGCCCGTGCGGGAGGCGATGATTTCGGCGTCCGCATAGTCACTGCCTGCGGGGGTGTCGATGATGATGACGTCAAACATCTGGCTGGCGGTATGCAGCAGTTCGCCAAAGGCGGGGCGGCCCAGCAGCTCTTGCGGGTTGGGGGGCACGGCGCCTGCGGGCAGCACGCTCAGGCCCGGCAGACCAGGTACTTGCAGGGCGGCCTCCAGCCCGGCGCGGCCTGCCAGCAGGCCGGACAGGCCTGCGCCTTTGGCCAGCTGAAACAGGGTGTGCTGGCCGTGGCCGGGTTTGGCACGCAGGTCGGCGTCGATCAGCAGGGTGCGCTCGCCTTGTTGGGCAAACACGATGGCCAGGTTGGCGGCAATAAAGCTGCGGCCCTCGCCCTGGCCGGGGCTGACCACGGCCAGCACCTTGCGGTTGGCGTCGGTGTTAAACCAGCGCAGCATGAGCTGGCTGCGCACGGCGCGCAGGTTTTCGCCCACTTTGCTAAAGGGTTGGTAAGCGGCTACCAGTTCGCGGCTGAGGCTGTTGTCTTTGCCGCTGAGGTAGGAGTAGTCAAACTGCTTGCTCAGGGCAAAGTCGATGTCTTCTTTGGTAAGCAGTTTCAGGGCCAGGGCGGCGTCGCCAAACTGGCTTTTGTCTTTTTGCTGCCGGTCCGAGATGCGGGCGGCATCGGCCACGCTCAGGCGGCCGGTGGCCACCAGAATGTCGCCAATGGAGCGGGCTGCGCCTGTGGCTGCAGGGGGCACTGCAACATGGGGGTGAATGGGGGTGACGGTGGTCATGCGCGTACTCCGGTAGCGGTGCTGATGGTGCCCAGCAAGGGCAGGCCCAGTGCGTCAACCAGGTCTTGGGCGGAGCGCACGCGGCGGTTGGCCAGCTCCAGCATCAAGGCCAGGGCCACGCCCAGCAGGGTGCCTAAAAAGATGGAAACCAGTATGTTCAAAAACACCTTGGGTTTGGACGGGTCTGCCGGGGCCGAGGCGGGGTTGAGCACCGCAATGTTGGTCTGGTTGGTCTGGCTTTCCACGTTGGACTGTGCGGCGCGCTGGCTCATGGCCTCAAAGGTGCGCTGGGCGCTCTCAATATCGCGGCGCATGACGTTGAGTTCGTCACGCTGTTTGTTCAGCACCAGCACTTTGGCTTTTTGGGCACCCAGGGCGCCTTGCAGTTGTTGCTCGCGCTGCTTGCTGACCTGGTAGGTGGTGTCAATGGAGCTGGTGATCTTGCGGGTCTCGGCGTCCAGCTGGGCCTTGAGGGTGGCCAGCTCGGCTTCGGCGCGCTGGGTTTGGGGGTGGTTTTTGCCGAGGTTGATGTTGCTTTCGGTCAGCTTGGCGTCCAGGCGGGCAATGTCGGACTTGAGGCCGTTAATGAGGGGGCTTTGCATGACCTCGGCCACGGTGTCGGCCTTGCCGCTTTGGCGCTTGCTTTGGCTGTCGGTGGTTTGGCCTTGCACGCCGGTGAGCTGGCTGGAGGTTTCGTTGAGTTTGGCGGTCTCAAAGTCAAGCCGGTCGTCAGCAGAGGTGATGCCGTTTTGTTGCTGGTAGTCAGAGAGGGCTTGCTGGGCTTTTTCAAGCTTGCTGCGGGCGGTCTTGGTTTGCTCTTCAAAGAACGAGGCGTATTGGCGGGCCGGGGCCAGGCGCAGGTCAAGGTTGACGTTGATGTAGGCCTGGGCAAAGGCGTTGGCTACGGCGGCGGCAAAGTTGGGGTCGGTGCCGGTGTAGTTGATGTTGATGACGTTGCTCTCGCGGGAGGGCTTGACGTCAAGGTTTTTTTGCAGCAGCGCGGAGAGCCAGTCATTGAGCTGGCCTTTGCCTTCGGTGACGTCACGCCATTGCTGTTGAATGGCGGGGCTTTTGTCCATGCCCAGCATGGACACCACGGCTTTGGCCACGCGGTCGCTGTTGATGATGTCCACCTGGGTGGCCATGTAGCCGGGGGCCATCATGCCTTGCAGCACCATGCCGGTCACCTGGTCGGGGGACTTGACGTCCACCACCACGGCGGCGCTGGCGGTGTATTGCTTGGGCAGCCACAGGCTGACGCCGGTGACGGCGGCCACGGTGAGCAGCAGCGTGAGCAGCGCCACTTTGTAGCGGGCGCGCAGGATGAGCAGGAATTGTTGAAGAGTCATGATTAGAAAATGCTTTCTTTGACGTAGATGACGTCGTCGGCCAAGACGGGGTCCGTCAGCTGGGGTTCGAGGGCCTGGATGCTGCCGTCAGCCGCTTTGCGGTGCAGGCGCAGGCGTTTTTCGGTTCCGCGGGCGGTGGGGCCGCCGCCTTGGGCGAGGGCTTGCATCACCGTCATGCCGCGCTCAATGCGGAACGAGCCGGGGCGCTGGGCTTCGCCATAGATGTAGAACACGGGGGCGCGGTGCACATAGATGCTGTCGCCGCCTTGCAGGACGATGTCGTCTTGCAGTTTGTCGCTCAAGAAGATGGAGGGAATGTCAATTTGCTTGCGAAAGGTGGTGCCGTTGCGCACGCCGGTGACGATGGCGACGTCGTCACCGCCTGCGGTGGCGCCACCGGCGTTGGCCAGCATGTCGCTCAGGCGGGTGTTGGCGGTCTCAAGCGGAAAACGCCCGGGGCGGTTGACCTGGCCGAGCACGGCCACCTGGTTGCCGCGAATTTGCACCAGGATGATGTTGACCTGGGGCTTTTTGATGAAGCCGCCTTTTTCAAGCGCAGTGGCAATTTTTTGCTCGGCCACGGCAATGGACAAACCACCCAGATCCACCGAGCCGATCAGGGGGTAGGTGATGGAGCCGTTCTCAGACACACGGGTCTCGATGGTGAGGTCGGGGTTTTGGAACACCTGCACGCGAATGGCGTCACCCGCGCCCAGCGGGTAGTCGGGCTTGGCCTGTGTGGGGGCCTGGGCCTGGGCGGTGAGGCCTGCCAGGGCGAGCACGGTGGCGACCAGAAATTGCGGTAGGCGGAGCTGCGGCAGACTGAAAAAGCGCTGGGTCATGGGGTGAGGTCCGGGTTGGCTGGGGGTGGGGCGGTGGCTTGCCGATGGGCGGTTTATTGATGGACGGTTTATTTGAGCCCGGCCACGCCTTTTTCGATGGCTGTTTTGCTGGCGTCGGCGGCAGCAGCGGGGGCGGCTGGTGTGGCGGCAGGCGCAACTTCTGCAGGTGCAGCGGCAGCAGCGTCTTCGGTTTTGACAAAGTCGCCCATGTAGGTGATCTTGGCGGCGGCGCGCAGTTCTTTGATCTTGGCGGCCACGGCTTCGCTGGCGCGCTGGTTGCCTATGAATTGCTCGATGCGGGGCAGGGCGGCGGCTTCAGTGATGGGCGCGACCTGTGAGGACACCACGCGCAGCAGGGTGACGGTTTGCGGTGCGCCAATGACGATGCTTTGGCCGTCTTTGGTGACGTGGAGTTGTTTGAGCAGCTCAAGCGGAATTTGCTCGGCCGCACGGGTGGCGGCACCACCGCCAAACTTGATGTCTTTGCTTTTCAGGATGGCGACCACTTCTTCCATGGGCTTGCCGGCGGTGACAAATTCGCGGAATTGGCCCGCCATGCCAGCCGAGGCGGGGACCACAATTTCTTGCACGTTAAAGATGCGGCGTTCGCTGAACAGCTGGGGGTTGTCGGTGAAGTATTTTTTGGCTTCTTCGGGGGTGACTTTGGGCAACGCGGCGGCAATTTGCTGCATGTAGGCGCGGGTCAAAATCTCGCGGCGGGCGGCTTCGATTTGCGTCACGACCTCGGGGGAGCGGTGGAGCTTGGTCTCGGTGGCCTGGTCGACGGCGAGTTGCTGGTCGATGAGTTTTTCAAGCACTTCGCGGCTCATGGCCTTGGCGGCCTCGGGGGACGCGTTGGCGGTGTTGGCGCGGCTGAGCACCTGGTTGATCTGGTGCACCGAGATTTCTTCGGAGCCGACTTTGGCGGCCACTTGGGTGGCTGTTTTTTTGTCTTCTTTGCTGCCGCAGGCGGTCAGGGCGAGGGCGGCGGCAACGGCAAGCGCCGTCAATGAATAGCGGGTGATGGAGGTGGTCATGGTGCGTGAGGCTTAGTAGCTGAATTGGGCTGAAATAGTGGCCTGGTTGCTGGTGTAGTCAAGTCCGGCCAGGGTGGAGTCGCGGGTTGAGTGTTGCAGCGCGGCGCTGAAGGCCACGCGTTGGTAGGGTTGCCAGTCGAGCGACAGGCCGGTGTTGCGGGTGGTGTCGGTGCGGTCGGCAGCTGCGAACCCGAACGGCGAGCCTTTGAAGTTTTGGCGGGCGATGTTGTGGTTCAGGCGCAGCAGGGTTTTGGGGCTGACTTGCCAGACCGGGCCGAGTGACAGGGTGTCGGTCTGGCTGTAGTTGTACAGGTTGCTTTGGTTGCTGGCGAGGTCACGCGTCCAGCCGCCGGTGAGGGCGGACTTGCCGGTGAGGTTCCAGCGCAGGTTGACGCCGGTGTTGACGCCGCTGAAGTCGCGCTGTGCAAAGTTGGGGTGCGTGCGGCTGATGTGGGCCACGCTGAAGTCTGCCGTGCTGTTGCCGGTGACGAGCCAGTGCAGGTTGAGCTGGTGGTCGAGCTGGTTGTAGCCGTCATCAAACAGGGCTGCGGCGGAGGGCACGCGGTTGATGTATTGGCCCTTGGCGGTTTTCAGGCTGTAGCTGAGGGTGCTGCCCGAGGAAAAGTCGTAGCGCACGCCCAGGTCTGCGGCGTTGGCGCTGTAGTCGTCACCTGTGAGCAGGGCTTGCTGGTTGGTTTGTTTGTTTTGCGAGACGCCTGCGAGCAGGCGCCAGGGGCCATCAAGCTCGTAGGTGGCGTCGAACCGGGTGTTGGTGTTGGTGCGCTGGTTGCGTTGGCTGTAGCCCTGAAAGTCTGAAAAATTGTTGAGGGTTTCCTGGCGGCCGGTGGTGAGGTTGCCACGCAGCCGCGGGGTCAGCGCCCAGCGCCAGGCGGCGTTGTAGTTGCGGGCGGTGAAGCTGAGGTAGCCAAAATTTTGGTAGTGGTAGTCAATCAGGTTCAGGTCAAGCTCGACGCGCTGCAGGCTGTAGGCTTTGTTGAAGTTGAGGCCCAAGGAGGTGATGCCCAGGCGCTCGGCGGCGCTGGACTTGCCCAGCAGGGCATTGAGGTTGGCGCTGGCGGGCAGGCGAAACAGGTTGCTGTCGGTTTGCAGGGCGTAGCTGGCCTTGAGTGTGAGGCCGTCATACGCTTGCGCCCACACGGGTGCGGTGCTGCACAGGAGCAGCAGGGCGGTTGAGCTGGCCCACAGGGGCTTGCGCGCAAGGGGGGTCATGCTCAGTAGGCCTTTTGGTCTTTGACGACGAGGCGCACGGTCTTGAGGATGATGTGCATGTCGAGCTGGAGGGACCAGTTGCGCAGGTAGTCCAGGTCAAAGTCGATGCGGCCCTGCATTTTGTCCAGGGTGTCGGTCTCGCCGCGGTAGCCATTGACCTGGGCCCAGCCGGTGATGCCGGGCTTGACCTTGTGGCGCACCATGTAGCCTTTGATGAGTTTGCGGTAGAGCTCGTTGTGGGCCACGGCGTGGGGGCGGGGGCCCACAATGCTCATGCGGCCTTGCAGCACGTTGACGAACTGGGGCAATTCGTCAAGCGAGGAGCGACGCAGGAAGGCCCCCAAGCGCGTGATGCGTTTGTCGTTCTTTTGGGCTTGCTGGATGGCGCCACCGTCTTCGGTCACGGTCATGGAGCGAAACTTGTAGACCAGGATTTCTTCCCCATCGAGCCCGTAACGGCGTTGTTTGAAAATGATGGGTCCCGGAGATCCCAGCTTGACGGCGACTGCAATAACGAGCAGTACCGGAAAAATAAGTGTAAGTATGATTAGTGACAGAAAGATGTCACTGACGCGTTTGAGGGCGCCGTCGGAGCCTTTGAAGGGGGTCTCGCAGACCGAGATGACGGGCATGCCGCACACCGAGCCGGTGTGGCCCTGAATGAGGTCGGTCACAAACATGTCGGGCACAAAGTAGATGGAGGCGGTGGTGTCTTTGAGTTCATCCAGCACCTGCAGGATGCGCGGCTGTGAGGCCATGGGCAGCGAGAGGTAGATGAGCTGGATGTGGTGCTCCTTGACCAGGCTGGCGAGATTTTCGAGTTTGCCCAGCAAACGGTTTTGGTCGGTGGGGCTGAGGCGGTCGGTGCTGCGGCTGTCAACAAAACCGGCTACTTCAATGCGCGAGTAAGGGGAGTTGTGGATTTTGTCCGCCAGTGCCAGGCCTTGTTCGTTCATGCCGACGATGAGGGCACGCGGCAGCGGTCCTTGCAGTTTGAGCAGGCTGGCCGCCGTGGTGCGCAGCAGCAGGCAGGCGACGAGCTCGGTTAGCGGGGCGACCCAAATCCAGGTGTAGAGAACCTTGGTGGAGAACTCGCGCATGTAGCCGGTGACGAGGCCGGTGGCCAGCAGCAGCCCGGCAATCCAGATCCAGTTGACGACGATGTCGGCCACCATGGCCAGGAGCGAGACCTGCAGGCGGGCCTGGCTGGGAAAGGTGAGGGCAAAGACCAATATGGTGAGCATGAGCGTGGGCGGCGGTATTTGCCCTTCTACATAGTAGGTAAGCACCCACAGCGAGCCCACCAGCGCGGCAGGCCCGATCAGCGATTCAAAAATGCTGAGCAAGTTGTCTTTGCCCAGCGAGGGTTGGACGGTTGATTTTTTGAGGGCGGCTGCGGAGCGCGCTATCTTGGTCTTAGACATTGTTGACGTAAGTTTTGTAAATGCCCACGGCTTGTGCGCGGTTGGTGACATTGAGTTTTTTGAAGACGCGCTGCATGTGGTTTTTGACGGTGAAGGCGCTGATGTTCAAAATGCTGCCGATTTCGGGGTTGGTTTTGCCCAGGGCGACCCAGCACAGGACTTCAGCTTCTCGTTCGCTGATGTCAAAGGCCTGGGCCAGGGAGGTCACGGGGGTGTTGATCGAGACGGCCTGGGCCTGGTGGGGCAGGTGAGCGAGCTGGCGCAAGGCGGTGTCTATGTAAGGCATCATCATGGCCATGGCCTCGCGCTGGGCGTCTGTGAATGACTCCTGGGTGCTGAAGGTGACGTACAAACAATCATGACTTCCCCTTTCATCTTTGATGCCGTGGGTCATGGCGCAGCGCATTTTTTGCAGTGCATCACCTAAAGCACATTTCAGGCCAGTGTCTTCCAGCAGGAAGCCGCTTTCGCCCGCGTTCAGGGCAAAAGGCTTTTTTCCGAACTCGGTCCAGCGGGCAAACAGTTGCAGCAGCAGGGGGCTGATGGTTTCGGGGTTGGAGTTATGGGAGCGCACGCCGGTCATGGCCGAAATAATGTCGTGCTGGATGGCGCCGGTGCTGAAATCGCCCCAGGCGGCAATCATGATCTCGTGCGGAAGGTACTGCTGGATGTCGCCCTGCAACCAAAATAGTGCATCAAAATGGCTACGCACCGTTACCGAGTGCGTGACAACACGGTGGTAATGGTGAAGGTCCTCGGGTAATAACGAGGGCAGGAATGTCATATTGGAATACGTTTTTTCTATTAAAAACTTGATGCCAGGGTTGACTTCTGTAGCTCCCCTGGCTTTTGCCAGCTACAAACTAATGCCAAGATAGTGACTTAAGTTTAAGTCATTGCTGCGACTGCACATATCCGCCTGCTGGCGGATGGCGTAAGTGGGCTGCTTGTGTTAAAGAAGTTTTAATAAAAATACGCAAAAGCACGCAGCCATAAAAAAAAGGAATTGCGCTGCAATTCCCTTTTTTTGGAAGAGGCTTGGGCCTCTTGCTGGAGTCAAATCAAACCGATTTGGACTTGTTGCGGCGGCGGGCGATAGCGCCCATCAAACCCAGGCCAGCCAGGAGCATGGCGTAGCTTTCTGGTTCTGGAACAGGCGTTACTTCGGGGAAGGGTGTGTTGCTGACCGACAAGCTTCCAGTGAAGCCGACCGTCGAGCCGCCGATGGCATTGCCGGTCAGGACAATCGTGTGCATGGTGTTGGTGATGCTGCTGGCGTTGAATTGCCACAGGTCAGCACCAATCACGCCTGGAACCGAGAAGTTCACGATGGGGGTGAATGCCATGCCGTCAAACGTGGCGCCGGTCACATCGTAACCAACACCGGTGAAGTTGGCTGACAGCAAAGAGCTGACGCTGATGACGCCAGCAGGCAGAAAGGTCAGGTCGAGGCTGAAGGTGTTGGTGGTTGCGGAGCCGCTGAACGCGCCTGAAAAGGTTGTTGCGTCAGTTTGTGTCAATGAGACCGCTGTTACAGCGGAGGCAAAAGACGAAGCCGCAACCAGTGCTGCGGCGAGGATGAGTGATTTGAGTTTCATGGTGTTCCCTTGGAAAGGCAGTGTTAGGTAAACCAATAATAGGATTCACTACTTTCCGCGTCTATAGTCCATTCGGACTAACCCTATGTCATTTTGGCGACATATTAACCCCCGGATTCCACGCTGAACGCCGCATGCTGGTCTTGTCCCAGCAGGGTGACGAGCTGTGGCAGGGCGGTTTGCAGGCTGGCTTTCAGGGTGTGGGGCGGGTTGATGATGAACATGCCGCTCGCTGGCAGGCCGGGGCGGATCACCTCGCCCGCTTCATCGGAGGTTAATTTGCTGGACTTGACGGTGAGTGTGGCGTTTAGCCAGCTCTTGCCTGCTTTGTTGGCCAGGGTTTTGAGTTTGCGGGGGATGTCATGCGCCTCAGGGCGGGGAATGAGCGGGTACCAGACGGCGTAGGTGCCGGTGGCAAAGCGCACGAGCGCGTCGGCCACCATCGCCACCACACGGCTGTAGTCGTTTTTGATTTCGTAACTGGGGTCGCACAGCACCAGGGCGCGGCGCGCGGGTGGCGGCAGGAATTTCTTGATGCCCTCAAAGCCGTCTTCACGCAGCACGGCTACCTGGCGACCGGCTTCGAGCTGGGCGATGTTGGCGGTGAGTGTTTTGACGTCGGTGGGGTGCAGCTCAAACAGTTTGAGTTTGTCGCGGTCGCCCTCCAGCAGGCGCTGGATGATGAATGGCGAGCCGGGGTAGACCTTGTGGCTGCCTTTGTTATTGAAGCTGGCGACGAACTCGATGTAGTCCTTGAGGGCGGGCGCGAGGTTGCCGGTGATGGCTTTGACTGCGGCGGCTGCTTTTTTGTCAGCGGGTGGCGGGCCGTTGAGTGCCGCCAGCAGCTTGAGAAAGCCGTCGGCCGCCTCGCCGCTGGTTTCGGCGTAGTCGCCGTCAAGGCGGTACAGACCGGCCCCGGCGTGGGTGTCGAATACCGTGAGTGCGGTGTCTTTTTGTCGCAGATGGCGCAGGATGGCAATCAGGACAGTGTGTTTGAGGACGTCGGCATGATTGCCGGCATGAAAGGCGTGGCGGTAACTAAACATAACGAATTTTAACCGCCTGGCGGCGAAATTTGTATAATAGAAGGCTTCGCAGCGCTTTTGTGGCTCCGCGGCGAAGCTTGAACCCCACCTAAGAGATTCCCGTCAGAGGAACGCCGACCGTGGAAAAGAGCCCGACAAACCCTCCTTTAAAAAGAGAAATCTCATGACCAAAACTTTCAGCGCCAAATCCGCTGACGTGGTGCACGAGTGGTTTGTGGTTGACGCGACCGATAAGGTCCTCGGACGAGTAGCCAGCGAAGTTGCTCTCCGTTTACGCGGCAAACACAAGGCCATTTACACGCCTCACGTCGATACCGGTGACTTCATCATCGTTATCAACACATCTCAACTGCGTGTGACTGGCGCCAAGCCAATCGACAAAGTGTATTACAGCCACTCCGGCTACCCAGGTGGCATTTCTGCCATCAACTTCCGTGACATGCAAGCCAAGTTCCCCGGCCGCGCTTTGGAAAAAGCCGTCAAGGGTATGTTGCCTAAAGGCCCTCTGGGCTATGCCATGATCAAGAAGCTCAAGGTTTATGGTGGTGCTGAGCATCCTCATACCGCCCAGCAGCCCAAAGTGTTGGATATCGCCGGCATTTCTGGCGATGCAGTCAAAAGGGAGTCCGCCAAATGATCGGTGAATGGAACAACGGTACCGGCCGTCGCAAATCTAGCGTCGCCCGTGTTTTCCTGAAAAAAGGCTCCGGCCAAATCGTGGTCAATGGCAAAGACATCTCCAAGTTTTTTGGACGTGGCACTTCCATCATGATTTGCAAGCAACCCCTGTTGCTGACCAATCACGCTGAAACGTTTGACATCATGGTCAACGTGGCAGGCGGCGGTGAGTCTGGCCAGGCGGGCGCTGTGCGCCACGGTATCACCCGTGCCCTGATTGACTACGATGCAACGCTCAAGTCCGAGCTGAGCAAAGCTGGTTTCGTCACGCGTGATGCACGTGAAGTCGAGCGTAAGAAGGTCGGCTTCCACGGTGCTCGCCGTCGCAAGCAGTTCAGCAAGCGTTAATTTCCCAAAGAAATTTCGCCAACGAATTGTTGCGAACCAAACAGCCGCCAGAACGCAAGTTCTGGCGGCTGTTTGCATTGGGGCTGCTAGACTCGGCGCCCTATGCGACTTCGCCTCATCCTTCGCCGCCTGACTGTCAGTGCCCCTCGCATGGCGGTGCGCAGTGCCCTGCCCTGGCCGTTTCGCTGGGTGGTGCTGGCGGTTGTTTTTGGGTTTTGCGCAGCCATTGGTTTGTGGGCTTTCGAGTTTGGCAAGAGCATTGCGGGTCTTGACCGGGGGACCCGGGAAGAGTTGCAGCAAACCCGGACCGCTTTGGCCGTGTTGCAGGCCGAGGTGGTCATTTTGAATGCTGCGCGGGAAAAGGCGCAGTCCGTTGCCAACACCGCTGACACGCTGTTGACCTCGGAAAAAGTGGCCCAGGAGCGCCTGGTGGCGCAGATCAAACAACTGGAAGCGGACAACCGGACGCTGCGCGATGACCTGGGATTTTTCGAAAAACTGATACCTGCCACGGGTGCCGAGGGGCTTGCGATTCGCAGTTTGCAAGCCGAGGTGATGGATGCCCGGGAAGTAAAATGGCAGGTGCTGGTGATTCAGGCCCAGAAGAGTCCGCCGGAGTTCAACGGGCAACTGGACCTGAGCTTCACAGGGTTGCTCAATGGCAAGCCGTGGACCGCCAGCTTGCCCGGTGGCGCGCAGGCTTTCAAGGTGAAGCAGTATGGCCGCCTGGAAGGTGTTTTTGAGTTGCCACCGCAAGTGGTGATCAAAGGCTTGACCGCAAAAATCATGGATGGTGCGACGACCAAAGCGGTTCAGTCCATCAAGCTCTAACAAGTGGCAAACATCAACGAAACCTGAATACACAACATGTTCAACAAGAAAAAGCAGCCTCCCATCAAAAGCCTGATCGCCGAAGGCAGTCACATTGATGGCAATTTCAGGTTTGTTGACGGTTTGCGCATTGATGGGGCGTTGGTGGGCAATGTCAGTGGCAATACCGATCATGCGAGCATTCTGGTGATTTCAGAGTCGGCGTCGGTGACCGGAGAGGTTCGGGCCGATCACATCATCATCAACGGCGCCGTGAACGGTCCGGTGCACGCCCGTGTGATGCTGGAGTTGCAACCCAAGGCGCGCATCACCGGGGATGTGCACTACACGGCGCTGGAAATGCACCAGGGCGCCCTCATTGCCGGACTGTTATGCCCCATGGTGGGCGGCGTTGCCAAGGGTGACAAGGGTGATGAGGAAAAGCCCACACTGAAACTAGCGGCAAATAACCAGTAAGTGAATTCCTGAGCGATTTGCTGTAGTATTAAATGATAGATCTCGAAATAAAGGATTCCCCATGAGCGCCGTTGCTGAAAACATCCAGACTGAAATGCCAACCCCGATTCTCTTCACGGACAGTGCTGCTGCAAAAGTTGCTGACCTGATTGCTGAAGAAGGCAATCCTGACCTGAAATTGCGCGTGTTTGTGCAGGGTGGCGGTTGTTCCGGCTTTCAGTATGGTTTCACGTTTGATGAAATCACCAATGAAGACGACACCATCATGAGCAAAAATGGCGTGTCTTTGTTGATTGATGCCATGAGCTACCAGTACCTGCTGGGTGCCGAAATTGACTACAAGGAAGACTTGCAGGGTGCGCAGTTTGTGATCAAGAATCCCAATGCCACGAGCACCTGCGGTTGCGGTTCGAGCTTTTCGACCTGATGAACCGGCCCGGCCTCACGCCGGGTAGATAGCACCGAGTATGCGGGCGCCTTTGGCGCCCGTTACTGTTTGTAGGCTCAAAGCCTCACGTAAGATGGTTTTGCGAGCCAGCCAGGCAAAGGCTGCGGCCTCGACCTGCAACGGCGGTAGGCCGTGGACGTGGGACGATTCCACTTGCAAGGTGGGCAGAAGTGCCTGCAGTCGCGACATCAGATGGGCATTGAACGCGCCACCCCCACAGACAATCAGATTTTTGCTCTCATTTCCGTAGCGCTCTACGCTGGAGGCGCATGCGCTTGCGGTGAGTTCGGTCAAGGTAGCCTGAACATCCACGGGTGACAGGGTTTTGAATGGGTCGAGTTTGCCCGCCAGCCAGGCTGGGTTGAACAGGTCGCGCCCGGTGCTTTTGGGGGCGGGCTGGGCGAAGTAGGGTTCGTCCAGCAGTGCGTCCAGCAGGCCGCTGTGAACCTGGCCAGCTGCGGCCCAGGCGCCGTCGGCGTCATACGGGTGACCGAGGTGTTGCAGGCACCAGGCGTCCATCAGGGCGTTGCCCGGCCCGCAGTCAAAGCCGAGTACGTCATCGGCCAGTCTGGGGCCTAAAACGGTCAGGTTGGAAATACCGCCGATGTTGAGCGTGGCGACGGTCTCACCCGCGCGCCCAAACACAGACTGGTGAAAGGCGGGGACGAGGGGGGCGCCCTGGCCGCCCGCGGCAACGTCACGGCTGCGAAAGTCGGCCACGACGTCAATGCCGGTGAGTTCTGCCAGCAAGGCGGGGTTGTTGAGCTGCAGGGTGTAACCGGTGCCATCAAACGACTGTGGCTGGTGGCGTACCGTCTGGCCATGGGCGCCGATGGCGGTGATGGCCGCTGGACTCATGCCTGATGCGCTCAGCAGTTCGGTCACTACGTGGGCGTAGGTTCGCACCAGCGCATTGCCAGCCAGTGCCGCACGGTGAAGCTCATTGAGCCCGGCGCTGTTGAGCGCCAGCATTTCTTGCGTCAGACCTTGGGAAAAGGGGGCGCTGGCAAAAGCCAGCACTTGCAGGCGGGAGTTGGAGAAGTCGGCCAGTATGCCGTCAACCCCGTCCAGCGAGGTGCCGGACATGAGTCCGATGAACAAGTCCGACACGCTGTGGGCGCCTCGGCCAGGTTACTCGGCGTTTGCCGGTTTCATGATGCCGGCGGCTGCCAGTGCGATGCGGTTGGCCGAAGCCAGACGACCAAACAAAGCCTTCGAGGCGCCGGAAACCGGCGTCGAGCCACCATTGGCCTGGGCAAGTGTGAGAGGGTCTTGGTGGACGCCGTTGACGCGGAACTCAAAGTGCAGATGGGGGCCCGTGGCCCAACCCGTGGAGCCGACGGCTCCGATGTTCTGCCCTTGCGCAATGGTCTCGCCTTTGCGGACGTTGATTTTGCTCAAGTGGGCGTAGATGGTGGTCTGGTTGTTGTTGTGGTCCACCATGACGACATTGCCAAACCCGTTTTGCACACCGGCGAAGGCCACCGTACCGTCACCGATGGTGCGCACGGCGGTACCCGTGGGGGCGGCGTAATCGACGCCCAAATGGGCTTTCCAGATACCCAGAATGGGGTGGAACCGCATTTTGAAGCCACTGGAGACGCGTGAAAATTCCACGGGCGACGCCAGGAAGGAGTGGCGCAGGCTCTGGCCATCCAGGGTGAAATAGGAGCCTTTGCCCGTGGTCATGGGGTCCTGAAACCACATGGCGGTCGACGTTTTGCCAGCGTTCACGAACTCGGCGCTCAGGATGCGGCCGGAGCGAATGGGCTCACCATCGGCTTCCAGGGTTTCGTACACCACCGAAAACCGGTCACCTTTGCGCAAGGCGCGGTGAAAGTCGATGTTGCCCGAGAAAATATCAGCCAGCTGGTTCGCCACGGCATCAGGAATGTCGGCGTCATCGGTCGCCGCAAACAGGGTGGTGCTGATGGTGCCGCTGGCAAGCTTGGATGAACTGGTCAGCGCGGCGGTTTCGATGCGGGACTGAAAGCCCTGGGGGGTGCGCTCAATCACGAGCCGCTTGAAGTTGTCGTCGCCTGCGTTGCTCCAGCGGGAGGTCAGCTTGACCAGCGTGTTGGTGTCGCTGGCTTCGGCCGTGACGTTGCGGCCACGATGTTCCAGCAACAGCCGGGCGGTGTCATTGGTGCGCAGAAACTGGACCGCGACCAGGTCGTTGACCCCCAGGCGTTTGAGCAGGGTGGCCGGGGTGTCTGTGGCGCGGGTGACGTCGGTGCGAAACAGGTTGAGGGCGAGCGCACCGATGTCGGTTGTCGTGGTCAAGGCCTGCGGTTGAATAGTTTCAACCACTTCACGCACGAGCACATCGGAGGCTTCGGTTTCAAGGGAGGCCAGCGCAAATGCGCCGCCACCGCCGCCCAGCATGAACGCCGCAAGGACGGCGGTGACGCGTTTAGGGTGGTGTTCGAGGGACTGACGGGCAAAACTCAGCAGGGCGTTGACGCCGGTAACAAGGCTGTTAATCAAAAGAAGTCTTCCAAATTTGGTTTGGTTTGAGCGCAACAGACCAGGTGCCGGTGCCGCCAAGGGACTTAGCCACTTAAAATCCAGGGCTAGGGAGGAGCGCAATTATAACTTCCCTGACCTTTGTTGTACCAAGAAAAACCCTTATGAATCAAGCACTGGCTACCCAATTTCCTGTAACAGACCGTGTCCGGGAGGCGCTGGCCGTGACCCTGCGGGGCTGTGAAGAATTGATTCCTCAGGAGGATTGGCTCAAAAAACTGGCCCGATCCGAGGCCACGGGCACGCCGCTGCGTGTCAAGTTGGGGCTGGACCCGACGGCGCCGGACATCCACATTGGCCATACCGTGGTGTTGAACAAGATGCGCCAGTTGCAGGATTTGGGGCATACCGTTATTTTCCTGATTGGGGACTTCACCACCCTGATTGGGGACCCGTCGGGCCGCAACACCACCCGCCCGCCGCTGACGCGGGAGCAGATTGAGGTGAACGCGCAGACCTACTACCGGCAGGCCTCGATGGTGCTGGACCCGGCCAAAACCGAAATTCGCTACAACAGCGAGTGGGGTGACAACCTGGGTTCGCGCGGCATGATCGAGCTGGCGGCCAAGTACACGGTGGCACGCATGATGGAGCGCAACGATTTTCATGACCGTTTCAAGTCGGGCACGTCGATCAGCGTGCACGAGTTTTTATACCCGTTGATGCAGGGTTACGACTCGGTGGCCTTGAAGAGCGATCTGGAACTGGGGGGGACAGACCAGAAGTTCAATTTGCTGATGGGGCGCCACCTGCAGGCCGAGTATGGCCAGGAGCCGCAGTGCATTTTGACCATGCCGTTGCTGGAAGGCCTGGATGGCGTTGACAAAATGTCCAAGAGCAAGAACAACTACATCGGCATCTCGGAAGACGCCAATACGATGTTTGCCAAAGTACTGAGCATTTCGGACGTGCTGATGTGGCGTTGGTACACCTTGCTGAGCTTCAGGAGCGAAGCCGACATTGCGGTCCTGAAGGCCGAGGTGGAAGCTGGCCGCAACCCGAAAGACGCCAAGGTGGCGCTGGCCAAGGAAATCACGGCGCGGTTCCACTCGCATGCAGCAGCCGATGCGGCCGAGCAGGATTTCATGAACCGCAGCAAGGGCGGTGTGCCGGACGACATTGCCGAGGTGGCCCTGCCGTTGGGCGAGGGTGGGGCGCAGGTGGGTATTGGCGCTTTGCTCAAAATGGCGGGGCTGGCCGCGTCCAGCGGCGAAGGCAACCGCCTGATTGACGGCGGCGGTGTGCGCATTGACTCAGGTGTGGTCAGTGACAAAGGCCTGAAATTGGGAGCCGGAACCTACGTGGTGCAGGTGGGCAAGCGCAAGTTTGCCAAGGTCACGCTGGCTTGAAGGGCAATGATTTGAAGGACTTGGAATGAAACAACAGCAGGCCCGCGCGTGATCGCGGTTTTGCAGCGCGTAAGTGAAGCACAGGTGGTGATTGACGGCGCAATCGTGGGTGCGATTGGCGCTGGACTGTTGGTGCTGCTGTGTGCCGAACGGGGCGACTCAGAGGCGCAGGGCGACAAGATGCTGGCGAAAATCCTGAAGCTGCGCATCTTCAGCGATGAGGCGGGCAAGATGAACCGCAGCGTTCAGGACATGGACGGTCAGGGCGCTGCAGGTGGCCTGCTGGTGGTGAGCCAGTTCACCTTGGCTGCTGACGCGTCCGGTGGTAACCGACCCAGTTTCACGCGTGCGGCGTTGCCTGATGAGGGGCGGCGCCTGTACGACTACTTTGTGAATCAGGCCAAAGCGGTACATCCGGTGGTGCACACGGGAGAGTTTGGCGCGGATATGAAAGTCCACTTGGTGAACGACGGCCCGGTGACGATACCGCTGCGATTTATTTCAGCCTCGTGAGGAGCTTTGCTATGAGTATGCGGTGGCAGCCACCAAGGGGTTGGCGATGTGACAGGTATTGGTTTTTTACAATAAACCATATAAACTGTATATCTCGTTTAAAAAAGGAAAATCCATCATGACAGCCACCGAAAAGACCACCGAAATATCCGGTGCCGTGACGCCAAATGCCGTCACGCCAGCACCCTTAAAGGCTGCAACCGTGTTAACCGTGACCAGGCCAGTAACGACCGCTGTCGTTCCACCCGCAGCAAAGCGAGCAGTCAAAAAACCATTGGCCACCACCAAGACAGCCGCTAAGTCCGAGTCAACGACTGTTGCCAAGCCCGTAGCTAAGCCAAATGCAAAGTCAGTTGCAAAAAAACCCGCTAAAGCATCGCCAAAGCTCGCACCCAAAGCAGCGGTAAAAGCAGCAGTTAAGGCACCAGCCAAGGCAGCAGTCAGTGCTGCGCAAAAAGGCAAAGCGGCCAAGGACGCCAAGGCGAAGAAGCCAAAACTGGTGCGCGACAGCTTCACTATTCCCAAAGCTGAATACACCGTCTTGGACGACCTCAAGCAGCGCGCAGGAAAACTTGCCAGCGCCGTCAAGAAGAGTGAATTGATTCGGGCAGGTGTCAAGGCCCTGGCCGCCATGTCAGATGTAGCATTTTTGACTGCGTTGAAAGCCGTACCCACCATCAAAACGGGCCGTCCTTCAAAAGCCAAGACTTGATAGCAGCGCGTTGAGTCTTGAAAAAACGGTCACCATTTTAAAAACCATCTTGGAGTTGGGCCGAAATAAAGTTAGGCCACACTTCCCTCGAATCAAAGTGTGGCCGAGTTGATGGAGCTGGGTATAGCGGCCTGATTTCGTTAAATGGATCAAAAACTTGCGCTTGATGAACTCGCATGGGTTGCCGCAATAAAACCGTCATATCCCTGCAATAGACTAAGTTTTTTAGCGAAAAAATTTATATATGGCGGCGCAAATTCTTGTGGTGGAAGACGATCTCGGAATCCAGGAACTGATTGAAATCAATCTTTCACGTGCGGGTCATGTTGTTCAAATTGCCGCTAACGCCGAAATGGGACATGGGCTTGTGCTGGAGTCTTTGCCAGACCTGATATTAATTGACTGGATGCTGCCCGGCATGTCTGGAATCGATTTCGCGCGTCTTTTGCGATCCGAGCCTCGCACACGCAATGTCTCGATCATCATGCTAACCGCGCGGGATGACGAGCGTGACAAGATCACCGGCCTTGAGGTTGGTGCTGATGACTACGTCACCAAACCTTTTTCTCCCCGAGAACTGCTTGCCCGTATTGCGGCGGTGCTTCGTCGTCGTGTTCCTCAGGTGACCGAAAATACAGTCGAAGCGGGTGGTCTGCGTCTGGATCCGGCAGCTCAGCGTGTCACCGCTGCTGGAGCGGATGTGGCGCTTGGTCCTACAGAGTTTCGCTTGCTTCATTTCTTTATGACACACGCTGATCGGGTTTACAGCCGTGCTCAGCTTTTAGACCAGGTTTGGGGCGATCATTTCTATGGTGAAGAGCGCACAGTAGATGTCCACATCCGTCGGTTGCGCGTCGCTATCGAGGGGGGCGGCCACGATGAGCTGATTCAGACTGTCCGCGGTAGTGGTTACAGCTTTTCTGCCGGTGGGCGATGAGCCATTGATGGGGTACGCGGCAAGCCGTAATTAATTCGTGGGTAAGTTCACTGAATGCTGCCTCGCTGCCGTGCATAGATTTTCAATACGGCTGGCACATAGCGGGTAGTTTCAGGAAAGGGCGGAATACGCCTTCCGTGCGCCAGGACCGCGCCAGCTCCGGCGTTGTAAGCAGCTAGCGCCAACTCTTTGTTTTCTGAAAATTGATCGAGCAGATCTCGTAACAGATGTGCTCCTCCCTGCAAATTCTGCTTCACATTCATAGGATCTGTCAGGCCGTAACGACGCGCCGTGGCGGGCATCAATTGCATCAGACCCATCGCGCCTTTGGGTGAAATGGCGTTTGGGTTGTAACCCGATTCGACCTCGATTACCGCATGGAGCAAGGCGGCTTCGATGCGGCTGGACTGCGCCGCCGAACTGATAGCTTCTTCAAAATGATGTTTTTCAATGCGCCGTACTGGATCGCCCGGTTTTACTTTGCTTCGTATAGACGCGTCCCCGTTGGTACGCAGCAGTAATCTGAACCGCGCGTCCGTGGGTTGATCGCTGAAATGAGAGGTCCCATCCTCGGCAATGAACTGAAACACATCGGCCGAGGCGGGGGTCGCCGAACAGACGCCGACGACACACAAAATGGTGGCCATAACAGTTGATTCGAAGACGCGATTACCTTGCACCTTTGACCGTCCTTGGGTAGGGGTAATAGCGAATGATCACGGCTGGTGATTTTGACACTGTGATGTTACGGAAATATTTCAACTCCAGAAGTGGTGGATTAATTTTTTCGTAACAAAACCGTCACAGCCGACCTCTAGACTTCATCTTGTGCTTGATCTTGATCGGCGCCCCAGTTGCGCTGTTTGGTTACCAACAAGACGGCCATAGACCGTTAAAACACAACACCCCCATATGACACAGATTCAAACCCTGGGCGCCCGACGTGCCGCCGGATTCACCCTGCTGGAACTGCTCGTTGTGATGGTAATCATCGGCATGCTGGCTGGCTTTGTGGCGCCAAAATTCTTCGCACAAATTGGCAAGTCAGAGACAAAGACTGCCCGTGCCCAGATCGATGCGCTGGAGAAGTCTCTCGATCAATATCGTTTGGATGTGGGGCACTATCCAAGCACTGAGCAGGGATTGCCGGCGTTGAATGAACGGCCTGCAGGCGAAGCGAAATGGTCGGGTCCGTACCTCAAAAAGACGGTGCCACTTGATCCTTGGTCGCATCCCTATATTTACAAATTCCCAGGCGAACATGGCGAATTTGACCTCTACTCCTACGCCAAGGATGGTCAGCCTGGCGGTAGTGGCGAGGCGGAAGACATCGTGAGCTGGTGAGCATGCACTTCTTGGTCAAAACCTTGAAATCAGACACGGGTATTGGTGTCACGATGCTGGAAGCCATTGATGCCGCCGATGCCCGGCGACAGGTTGCCGCGCTTGGCCATGCCGTACTGTCAGTCGCGCCTGCGCCGCTGTTAAGCCGCATGCGTGCGTCGGGCTCCACGCGTTTTCCGCTCCTGCTTTTCAGTCAGGAACTGTTGTCCCTGCTCGATTCGGGGATCACCATCGTGGAAGCCATCGAGACACTCGCCGAAAAGGAAAATCGACCCGCTGTGCGCACGGTGCTCTTGAGAATTGTTGCGTCACTTCGCGAAGGCAAGCCGTTCTCGGCCACGCTTGAAGACGTGCCGCAAGCCTTTCCGCCGCTGTATGTCGCCACCGTTCGGGCCAGCGAACGCACCAGCGGCCTGGGCGAAGCGCTGGGTCGTTACATCGCTTATGCCACTCAACTTGAAACGCTTCGCGGGCGGCTCGTCAGTGCCGCGATCTACCCGGCGTTGCTCGTGGCTGTCAGTGGCTTGGTCATTCTATTTTTAATGGGCTACGTCGTGCCGCGCTTCTCACATATTTACGAAGACATGGGCGGTGATTTGCCGTTTCTTTCTCGCCTTTTGTTGCAGTGGGGACTGGTCGTTGAAAAGTACTGGCCGATGTTGATAGGTCTTGCGGCCGCACTGGTGGTTGCCGCTGTCAATGGTGGTGGCCGTATGGTGGCGCAACGCGTGGTGGTCCTGATGTGGCGTATTCCGGCCATTGGCGAGCGAATGCGCGTGTTTCAGCTGGCGCGTTTGTACCGCACGCTGGGCATGTTGTTACGTGGCGGGATCGCTATCGTTCCTGCGCTGGACATGGTGGCCGGGCTGCTTTCCGCCGCCCTGCAAACGCGTCTTGCGAATGCGACGAAAAGTATCCGCGAGGGCAACACGATATCGCACGCGTTTGAGTTGGACGGCCTAACCACCGCTGTCGCGCTGCGCATGTTGCGGGTTGGCGAACGCGCGGGAAACATGGGCGAGATGATGGAGCGAATTGCGGCCTTTCACGATGAGGAAATGGCGCGCTGGGCAGAGTGGGTAACCCGCCTGCTCGGGCCTGTGTTGATGCTGCTGATGGGGCTTGTGATCGGCGGTGTCGTGATTCTCATGTATTTGCCAATATTCCAATTGGCCGAAAGCATTCGATGAACGCCCGCCAAGACATCAACTACTTCGCTGAGCCGTTCTCTTCAGTGGAGATTGGAACTGCTCGCACACTCGCCAAGGCGAGGGGCGGCCGCCTGATCGATGCACTGGATGAAGCGAGCGCATTGAGCGCGGAGGTGTTTATAGCGCGGCTTGCCCTGACAGCTCGTCTGAGTGCTTTTCGTCTGAGCGAGATGGATGTGCTTCAACCAGCCTTTGATCTCCTTCCCTACGGTGAAGCCTTACAGCGTGAATGCCTGCTGTTTCGGCGCGACCCCGAAAATTTGGTCATGATCGTTGCCGACCCCTTCAACCTGTCGCTTCGCGACTGGGCGGAGGAGCACATTCGTGCCCGGCTGGAAATTCGCCTGGCCCATGGCAGCGATATTGCGGCCTACCTCGCCCGCCATGAGGAAACCCTGCGCGCGATGGATGGCATCGTGTCTATGCAGCAATCGGATCAGCAAGGGAGCGGCGCTGAAGACATATCGCTCAAAAGCATCAGTGAAGACGCAAGCCCCGTGGTGCGCCTGGTCAATTCGACGCTCTACGATGCACTCAAGGCCGGTGCCAGCGACATCCATCTGGAAACGGCACCGAGCGGTATTTTCATCAAATACCGCATCGATGGCGTGCTGGCCAGCGTTGGTGGGACCCAGGGGGCTGACAACGCTGAGCAGATCATCTCCCGCATCAAGGTGATGGCCGAACTCGACATTGCAGAGCGGCGCGTGCCCCAGGACGGGCGTTTCAAAGTCTCTGCCAGCGGTCGCGAGATCGACATCCGCGTGTCCATCATGCCCAGCATTCACGGCGAAGATGCCGTTCTGCGTATCCTTGACAAACAGCGCCTGTCTGACAAAGTCGTGGGACTCAGGCTGGAATCCCTGGGGTTTGATGCCGCCACCATGGCTGCCTTGAACCGGCTATCTGCCGAGCCCTATGGCATGTTGCTCGCCACCGGTCCAACAGGCAGCGGCAAGACGACGACTCTGTATGCCGCCATCAACGAGATCAATCATGGGCACGACAAGATCGTCACCATTGAAGATCCGGTCGAATACCAGTTGCCGGGTGTTTTGCAAATTCCGGTGAACGAAAAAAAGGGACTCACCTTTGCACGTGGATTGCGTTCCATCCTGCGCCACGATCCTGACAAGATCATGGTCGGTGAAATCCGCGACGGCGAGACGGCGCAGATTGCCGTGCAGGCCGCGCTGACCGGTCACCTCGTGCTCACGACGGTGCATGCGAATAACGTTTTTGATGTGTTGGGGCGCTTCACGCACATGGGCGTGGACCCCTACAGCCTGGTGGCAGCACTCAACGGTATCGTGGCGCAGCGCCTGGTTCGGATGAGTTGTATTCATTGTTTGGAGAGCGATGCACCTGATGCCGCTTTACTTGCGGCTTCGGGAATCACCGACGTGACTGGTTTTAACTTTCGAGCCGGGCGTGGCTGTGCGCAATGCCGTGGCACCGGATTCAAGGGTCGCAAGGCCGTGGCCGAAGTGCTGATTCTGGATGATGAGTTGCGGGAAATGATCGTCGCCCGCGAACCGGTTCGCCGTATCAAGGAAGCGGCTTATCGAAAGGGCACGCGCCTGCTGCGCGATGTTGGACTGGACCTTGTGCGGAACGGGGAAACCACCTTGCAGGAGCTTAATCGTGTGGTTGCCTAAATCCCGGGTGCTGAATATTGCACTTTCGGCCCAGCAGGTGTCGCTCGTCAAAACGGGCGGCTTGGGGTCGCGTGCATCTTCTGTTTGTCGCACTGTTACTTTGCCTCAAAGCGATGATGCTGCGCCCTGGCGCCCCGCTATTTCGGCGTTGGCGAAGATGCTGTCCGAACCTGGCGCCAGCAAGTCAACCGTGAATATCGTGTTGTCCGGGCGGTTCGTGCGCTGGCAATTGCTGCCATCGCGCCCAGAGCTGACCCGATCGAACGAATTGAAGACCTATGCTGCCCTGCGCTTTGCCGAGACCTTTGGCAAGATTGCTGATACCTGGCAGGTATTGCATTCGTTTCAGCCACCTGGCAAGTCCATGCCAGCCTGTGCCATTGATGTGGCCCTGATGGAGGGGCTGTCCAGCACTTGCAAGGCAGCTGGTGCAAGCCTTGCGTCGGTCACTCCGTACTTCGCTTGCGCGTTCGACCACTGGCGCAGGGTCGTCAATGGAAAAGCGGGCTGGTTTGGTTTGATCGAGTCAGACTGTCTGTCGCTGGGCCTGGTGCAGGGGGACAACTGGCTTGGTTTGCGGACGCAGCGCTTCGACGCAGACTGGCGTGATGTGCTGCCGGGCATGATGGCGCAGATCGGCATTGCCGCCGAACTCGCCGAGGCTTCGGTACCGCTGTATCTGGTTGGCAATGGTGAGTCACCCGTACCCATCCCGGGTCTGCCGTTCGAGTGGCTACAGCCAAAGCCCGTTCAGGAACGCGCCATGGGCGGCTGCCGAATGGCGTTTGGAGTTTGAGGTCCATGCAAGCAATCTCCCTCAATTTTATTCAACGTCGCCGTTTCGCGTCACCACTGGGACTGCTGCTGTTTGTGGCAGGCCTGACGGTTGCGGGCACTGTTGCCTTCGACTTATATGTTGCGCAGGATGAGTTGACGCGCATGGAGGCACGTCAGGCACGCTTGCCGCTGCCAAGTACAGTGAAACCCGTCCGCGTGAATGCACTGCCCGCTTTGGCAGACGATGCAAAGCTTGTCGTGCGTGTCGTCACCCAACTGCGTCAACCGTGGGATGCCGTACTGCGCGAGATAGACCTGCTGGCTGATCCCGCCGTAGCGCTTCTCAGTATCGAGGCGCAGGGCCAAACGCGTACGCTGCACCTCACAGGTGAGGTCAAAGCCATGGCTGAATTGGTCGCCTATGTCGGCCGTCTGCGTGAGTCTGCGTCGATCGATACGGCGTACCTTTCGCACCATGAGGACCGGCAGGTGGGTGCGGTCAAGGTGATTCGCTTTGCGGTGGATGCCACATGGAGAGCTCCCCTGTGACGTCAGACAATATGGTTGCACATCTGCGTTTTCAGCTTGGCCACCACGGTTGGCCTGCTGCGGTGGGGCTCGCGTTGATCGCCTGTGCCCTCGCAGTGCAGTTCCTGGGCGTGGAGCCGGTTCAGGCAAAGACGGTGGAGCTGCGTGCCAGCCAAACCGCGTTGCGCCAACGTCTTGCGCAGCAGCCGAGTCAGGAGAACGCTGCAAGCAAGCGAACGGCTGATTTCTATGCCAGCTTGCCTGCGGCCACTGGTGCGCTCGAAGCGATCGAAGTCATTCACAGCATTGCCGCTGCCAAGGGCGTCAAGTTGGCCACCGGCGACTATCGGCTGGTGCGTGAAGGCGGCGCGCATCTTCAGCGTTACCAGATTACCCTGCCGGCTCGCGCCAGCTACCCAAGCCTGCGCGCCTGGATCGCTGAGGTCATGAACGCCGTACCCTCGGCGGCACTGGACGAAATCAGTTTCAGGCGTGATGACGTCGGTAGTGATTCAGTCGAGGCACGCGTGCGCATCACTTTATTCCTGAGGGGCGCCTGAATGCTGCCGTTGCGTAAAGTATTGCTCGCTGTGGCGCTGGCCGCAACCGTCGGTCTGTCGCTGTTTGATCTACCCGGAGCAGAGCCAGAACCAGCAGAAAGCGTTAGTGCCAAGCCGCCGGTGACCTCTCCAGTCGTCGTGATGCGCCAGCCCGCTGTATCGCAGCCCGCGCAACCCCTGAGGACGCGCTTTGACCCCACCGCGCCAGACCTCTTTGCGCCTCGAAATTGGCAGCCCCCGCCCTCGCGGCCTGCACCCTCCGCGGTGGTTCTTCCCCAGGCGCCGCCACTGCCTTTTCGTTATCTGGGCAAAGTACTTGATAACGGTGAAATCATGGTGTTTGTCGATCAAAGCGCCCGCACCCACCTGCTGCGCAAGGGTGATGTTCTGGCTGACTACAAGGTCGAGCAAATTACGCCAGCGGAAATGACACTCGTCTATCTGCCACTCAATGAAAAACAACGACTGACATTTGGAAGTGCAAATTGAAATTCGTCAAACCCCTCGCCCGTCTGACCGTAGTAGCGGTTGCGATTATTCTTTTTGGCTGTGCGGCCAACCCGGCCATCAAAGAAAGCCGCCAAATGCTTGCCGAGGGCCGTATGGATGACGGCGTTCAGCGACTGGAGCGTGCCATTCGGGAAGACCCGAATGACCATGAATTGCGTGTCCATTATTTTCGGCAGCGTGACCTTGTGGTGAGCCAGTTACTCACTTTGGCGGAGGCCGAACGAGCAGCACAACGCCTTGAGTCGGCACAAACCATTTACCAGCGGGTGCAAAAACTCGATGCCAACAATGCGCGCGTGCGCGATGGTCTTGCTTCAATGACGGCCCAGCGGCGTCATGAAGGGCTCGTTCGTGAGGCGGAAGTGCTGCACGGCAAAGGTGATGCCGTTGCCGCGGAACGCATTTTGCGCGCTGTACTGGCCGAGAGTCCGACCCATGGCGATGCGCGTCGGCTGTTGCAAACGCTGCGGGACAAGATGGCACATACCGAGGTGCCTGCCCAGTCTCTCAACGCAACGTATAACAAGCCGATCACGCTGGAGTTTCGGGACACGCCGCTGAAGACGGTGTTTGAGGTCATCGCCCGCAGTTCAGGGCTTAACTTTGTATTTGACAAAGACGTCAAGTCTGACACCAAAGTCACCATCTTCGTGCGCAACACCAGCATCGATGAAATCGTCAAACTGATCCTGGTAACCAATCAGCTCGAACGAAAACTGCTCAACGAAAACTCGGTACTGATCTACCCGAACACGCCTGCAAAAACAAAAGACTACCAGGAGCTGGTGACGCGCAGTTTTTATCTGGCCAATGCAGACGTCAAACAAGCGCAGGCGCTGATCCGGTCGTTGGTCAAAACCAAGGATATTTTTGCCGACGAAAAGCTCAATTTGCTGGTGATCAAGGACACACCTGCCGCCGTGCGTTTAGCTGAACGCTTGCTGGAATCACTCGACATGGCGGAACCCGAGGTCATGCTGGACGTTGAGGTGCTGGAGATGACCCGCAGCAAACTTCAGGAATTGGGCTTGCGTTTTCCCGATCAGATCGGCTACGGCCTGCTCCAGCCCACCACAAGCACCACCATTGTGAACGGCGGCGTGTCCCAAACCAGCACCAACCTGGGCGGAACTCTCGCGCCCGGTTATGTGGACTTGCGCAATACAGGCAATCTGACGTCTTTTGTGTCCAACCCCGCATTGATGCTCAATTTGAAGAATCAGGTGGGCGATGGCAATCTGCTTGCCAACCCGCGGATTCGCGTCAAAAACCGCGAAAAGGCCAAGATTCACATTGGTGACAAGGTGCCTGTTTTCACCACAACGTCCACGGCCAATGTTGGTGTGGCTGCCTCAGTCTCCTACCTGGATGTGGGCCTCAAGCTCGATGTTGAGCCCAATGTCTATCTTGACGACGATGTGTCCATCAAGGTGGGGCTTGAGGTCAGCAGCATCGTCAAAGAAGTTTCTGGACCGGCGGGGTCGCTGGCCTACCAGATTGGCACACGCAGCGCATCCACTGTCTTGCGCCTGAAGAATGGAGAGACCCAGGTGCTTGCCGGACTCATCAGCGACGAAGAGCGCAGCAGCGCCAATCGGCTGCCGGGCCTGGGTGACGTTCCTGTCCTGGGTCGCCTCTTCTCAAGCCAGATGGACAACAGCAGCAAAACCGAGATTGTCTTGCTGATCACGCCGCGTATTGTCCGCAACCTGGCACGCACGCAAGACGTATCTGCCACCGTGCCAGCGGGTTCGGAATTGTCGGTGGGAACCCCGGCGCTGCAGGTGAAAAAGGCAGACGCACGGGGGTTGTCACTTTCAACCAGCCCGCAAGGTGGCCCACGCCCTGCGGCGCCGCCCGAGCCCGAGCCGACGCCCATGGTGGTTGAAGTGCCCGCCGCGCAAGCTGCGCCAGTGTTCGTGGTACCCCAGGCTGAGTCCTTGCCGTCCCAACCGGCTGCGGTGGAAAGCGCACCCCAATGAGAAGCAGAGCCGCTGGTTTCACCCTGATTGAGCTGGTGGTCACGGTGGCGATCGTCGGCGTTCTGGCCTCCATCGCCGTTCCGCTGAGTGAGCTCAGCGTGCAGCGGGGCAAAGAGCAGGAGCTGCGCAGCGCATTGCGGCAGATTCGCTCGGCATTGGACACCTACAAAAAAGCCTCGCAAGAAGGCCATGTGCTGCGCCGTGCGGACGGGTCGGGCTATCCGCGATCGCTCAATGAACTGGTTGATGGCGTCGACGATGCCTTGAACCCCGCGAACGCAAAAATTTTCTTTCTGCGACGCCTTCCCCGCGATCCCTTTTACCCGGAGCCGGGCATTCCCGCCGCCGATACCTGGGGCCAGCGCGCCTATGCCAGCCCACCCGATGCACCCGCAGAGGGTGACGATGTGTTCGATGTCTACTCGCGCTCCGAGCGTGTTGGTCTCAATGGCATTGCTTATCGTGAGTGGTAACAAGCATCGCGGCTTCACCCTCATCGAGCTGCTGGTGGTGATGGCCATCATTGCCACGCTGCTCAGCATTGCCACGCCGCGTTATTTCAACCACATTGACCGTGCGCGCGAAGCCGCCTTGCGTGAAACCCTGTCTGTGGTTCGGGATTCGATAGACAAGTTCCACTCCGACAACGGCCGGTACCCCGCCGAGCTGGAAGAATTGGTGACCAAGCACTACCTGCGTCGCGTGCCGGTGGATCCTGTCAGTGAAAGTACGGATACCTGGGTGATCGTGCCACCGCCAAGCGCGCTCTCGGGTGTGTGGGATGTCAAGAGTGGTGCCGGTGGAGAGGGGGCGCCGTATGCGCAATGGTGATACCTGTAGCCAGCGAGGCTTTGGCTACCTTCTCGTCTTGTTCACGCTGGCTGCAATGGGGGGGCTGCTGGCCGCTGCGGGTCAAGTCTGGCACACCACTGCGCAGCGTGAAAAAGAATCCGAACTTCTCTTCGTCGGTAACCAGTTTCGCCAGGCCATCAACTCGTACTACGAACGTACGCCCACTGCGGCAAAGCAATATCCGGCCAAGCTCGAAGACCTGCTGGAAGACAAGCGCTTTTTGGTGCCGTACCGCCACTTGCGCAAGATATATCGCGACCCCATGACTGGTGGCCTGGATTGGGGGCTGGTCAAGACGGGGGACCGCATTCTGGGCATTCACAGTCGGTCCACCGGCACACCTCTCAAGACGGCATTTCAGGGGCGTGACGAGAGCTTCTCGGGGCTGTCGAGTTACGACCAATGGGTATTCAGTCAGGACTCCATGGGAGCAGCACCATGAATAAATTCATTCACCTCAATAGCCAGGACCTTGAGCACCTTGTTGTCACTATTGAAACGTCGCTCAAAATCAACAACCGCTACCAGTTCTTTCTTTGGGCCCAGGGCGCACTGCAAGGCTTTATTCCCCATGAGACCCTTTTTGGCGCCTATGGCGACATCGCAAGGATGCGTTTCAAATGCGAAACCTTCTCTCGCGGTCTGTTGAGCGAGCGTGCCGAGCAGGAGGTAGGCGATACCGTCAACGGCCTGCTGCCGCGACTGGCGGACGACTGGCTGCGTGGCGGACGCACACCACGGCTTTCTTGCGTGGACGGCGACGATCAGGTCGGCCGACGACAGCTATTGACCGATATCAAACGCTGCGACTTCGGCCACGTGGCGGCACACGGAGCGAAAGAAATACAGGGCGATTTCGGTAGCTTCTTTGTGTTTGCCGGTTTGGGGCAACCCCCCGGCGCGCGCGAAGCCTATCTGTTGGAAATGCTGATGCCCTATCTGCACATGGCACTGCACCGCATGCTGGCCAACCCAGGCAGTGGTGAGGCGCCAGAGGTTGCGGTTGCCCGGCTCTCCAAGCGCGAAATCCAGGTGTTGCATTGGGTAAAAAATGGCAAGACCAATCAGGAAATAGGACAAATTCTGGACATCAGTCAAACCACGGCCAAAAATCACGTGCAGCGAATCATGCGCAAACTCAAGGTCAACAACCGTGCCCAGGCCGTGGGCAAAGGCGCCGTTTTGCGATTGCTGGCGCCCGGTGAATCCGCCTGACGTGTAAAGCCCGGCCTACGGCAGCACAATGATCTGAAGTGAAACCTTGAGTGCGCGCTCGTAAGCTTCGTCAAGCGGCATGCGGGTGCTTGCGCTGGCCTCGGCCGGTGGCAAGGGTTCTGAACTGTGGGGCGGCTGTCCAAGCACATCACGAAACAGGGAGGCCGGCACCATCAGGTGTTGGCCGTCGGCACCGCGCAGCGCCATGCCCGCGAGCCGCCCCGCACCGTCAAACACCGGTCCGCCGCGTGCTCCCGCAGGCAGCGGTATGCCCAGCTTGCGCACCCCTGCCTGACCACTGAAGGCACCCAGAAAGCCTTGATGCAGCCACGGCCAGGCAGGCGTTGCATCTGCTGCCGCGTCTGGCGTGGCAGCGTAGGCCATGGCAAAACCGGGGCTGCCGGCAAAGGCGTCACGCGGGGCCAGCTGCACGTCACCCCCCTCCAGTGGCGACACCAGCCGCAGTGAGGCCAGACCTAGCATGCGGTGTGCCTCCGGCAGGGGTTCAATCACCGCCTCTGTGGTTTGCCCGAGCCCGTTGCGAACCCAGACGCGCTGGGCACCCGTGATGCCTGCGATGGGTGCCAGTGCGCGCTGACCGCCATCCAGCAGCACGCCACTGTCAACCACCCGGGCGCCATCGGGTAAGGGCAGCTGGTCATTCAGCATCAAAAATTGCGGTGCCATGCGGTGGGGCAGGTCCAACAAGGTACCGGTCGCACGCGGGGAGGGCGCCGCCAGGGCGCGTCTGGTTTCTGTGGCCACCGTGTCGTCTGGCGCACGCGTCAGCGTGTCCTCCAGCAACTGCTGTGCAAAAGCGCCTTGTCCGCCGACCCGCAGCAGCCATGCGTACAGCGCGCTGGCGGCGGGGGAGTCCCGGTGCGCACCCGCCGTATGGGCACAAAACGCTAACGCCCGCCGGTAGTCGCCCGCCTGCATCCAGGCACGCACCAGGCCCATCTCCGTGTCGGCAGCGTGAAGCATCATGGCCGCCCGGTCAAACCCGAGAATGGCCGAGGACGTTTCACCCCGCATCAGGGCCTGCTCTGCCGCCTTGAGCAGCGCCTCCCGCTGCGGCATGCCTGCCGCACTGGCGGCACGCGGGTCCATCACCTGGGCGGCCGTGGGCGTCTGCGCTTGCGTGCCACCCCACAGGGTGGTCACGCACAAGGCCGTCAAGAGTTTTTTGGCGCTCAAGGCAGTCTGGTCACGCGAGGCACGTTCAGCTGCAGCAGCGGGTCCGTCTGGTTATAGGCAGCCTGAGGCGCTGCATAACCGCTGGCCAGGTAGCCCACCAGCGCATCAATGTCCTGCGCGCCGCCCAGCGGGTTCAGGCCCCCCAGCAGCACCGTGAAGCCGTCTCCACCGGTGGCCAAAAAGTTGTTCACCGTCACCCGGTAGCTCTTGGTTGGGTTCACCACCACACCCGCGCTCACGATCTGGTCCTGGGCGCCTGCCACCATCGGGGGCACCACGGTCACATCCATGGGGGTCAAGGCCAGGTCCACAATCTTCGAACAAGCCGGGGCCGAGGCACTCCACGAGTACTTGACGCCATTGGACACTTGCAAAATGCGCTGGGTGGTCTGACCCAGGCAGCCCACAAACTGCTGCTCCAACAGGTTTTTAATCTGCTGGCCGGTCAGCGTCATCGTCACCAGGCTGTTGCCAAAAGGCTGCACGGTAAACGCATTGCCGTAAGTCACGTCGTACGGGTAAGCCGCGCCCACAAAGCCGGGCGTGCGCACACCGCCCGAGTTCATGAAGGCCGCCACCGCGCCGCCCACCTGGGCTGGCTGCGTGGCCTGCAACTGCGCGTCGGCAATCAGCGAGCCTGCAGGCATTTCACCGGCGGTGTTAGCGGCGTTGGACAACGCGCTGGTGATCGTGCCGATGACCTGGTTGGCCAGCGGCGACACCAGTGCGTTGTAGCCCGCCACCATGTCTTTCACCGCTGTGTTGTTGGCAATGACGGTGTTGATGGCCGCATCGGTGCGGTCGACCAGACGGTTCGTCACGGCCACGGCGGTCACATTGCGGGTGGCCGGGTCGATGGTCATGTCAATGTCGGTCAGCACCCGCCCAAACGCGCTGGAGCTGGTCACGGGGACCAATCGGCCGGTCTTGTTGGCCAGGCCCGTGGGGCGTACCGTGCTGGTGACGACACCGGCTGTGCTCTTGACGTCAACGGTATTGGCCGAGCAGTTGTAGGCGGCGTGCGTGTGGCCGCTGATCACCAGGTCCACGGCGTTGTCCAGGCGCTTGACGATCTTGGCGATGTCGGAGTCACTGCCATCGGTGTTTTTCAGGTTGCCATCGCAGCCATTGATGTCACCCACGTTCGGGCTGGTCTGAAAACCGCCCTGATGCACCAGCACCACGATGGACTCAATACCCTGTGCACGCAGCCGCGGCACCAGCGCGTTGACGGTGTCCGCCTCATCGCGAAACTCCAGCCCGGCCACACCTGTGGGCGTCACAATTTTGGGTGTGTCTTTGAGCGTCATGCCGATGAACGCCACCTTCACGCCATTGAAAGTCTTGATGCCATACGCGGGCAGCAGGGGGCGCCCCGTAGCCGTCTCCACCACGTTGGCCGACAGCCACTTGAACTTGGCGCCGTCAAAAGTGCCCGGCGCGCTGGAACCCAGCCCCTTGCAACTGTTGGCGTCAGGTACGCCGTTGGTGAGCTTGCAACCGCCGTTCTGCAGGCGGCGCAGCTCAGCGCTGCCCTTGTCAAACTCGTGGTTGCCTACGGCGTTGAATTCCACCCCAATCTTGTTCAGGGCCTCAATGGTTGGCTCGTCATAAAACAGGGCCGAGATCAGTGGCGTGGCGCCAATGAAGTCACCCGCACCCACCACCACGTTGAGCGGGTTTTGGGCCTTCATGCGGGCCACATAGGCGGCCATGTATTCGGCACCGCCCACGGCGGGGCGTTGTGCTGCAGGAATGGTCGTGTTCACACCAAAGGTGCCGGGCGACTGCAGGTTGCCGTGAAAATCGTTGAAGCCAATGACCTTGACATTGAACGGTACCGGCGCGGGCGCTTGTGCCTGCACGGCGCCAAAACACAGCATGGCGGCCGCGGCAACAGGAATGAGGGTATGAAGTTTCATGGTGCGCTCCTGGAATTATTGGGCTGCTTTGCTACGGCGGCGGCTGGCGATGGTGCCAAACAGGCCCAGGCCCGCCAGCATCAAGGCAAACGACGAGGGCTCGGGCACGGGCGCCACCGTCAGACGCAGGGCACCCACCGTGGCATTCAACGGTGTGCCTTCCAGCATGAGCGACTGGTCCAGCACGCCGCTGATGCGGTAGCTGCCCGCGCCCAGCGAGAACACGCCCTGGCTGAACGACGCGTTGGTGAGCGCCACATTGAAGTCATAACCCGTGTCGGCCGCAGTGAAGTAGTCAGTCACAGGCACCACAGACGTGCTGCCCAGGAAGCTGCCGTTGTTCATGAGCTTGAACGTGTCGCCCGCCAGGGCGCCGTCCACCACCGTCAGCTGGCCCACCGAACCTGCGCCAATGGTGAACGTGAAATTCAGTGCCTTGCCAAACGTGCTGCTCAGCGTGTTGGCGTTGTCAATCCACTCCACACCTGCGGTGAGCGAGTCAAAGTCATTCACATTGAACTGGTTCCACTGACCGTAGGAAGCGTCACTGCTGAGTGTGGTGAGTGCCACATCTGCAACCCCTGAAGGGGCTGCAAAAACGGGTGCAGAGAAGGCTGCTATCAGCGCGCAGGCCGCCAGCGACTGGGGTTTAAAAATGAACATCAAGCTCTCCGTGTAGTCAGGTTAAAAAACTTGACTATCACGATATAGCGTGTCCCCGCTGTGAATTGACCATGAATTTATTGTGACGAATTTATGTCGTCAGAAACGCGCAACGGCTTTGAATTTGATCAGTCAACGGTGATCATGCGGTTTGATCTGATTGCTATAAATATGATAGCTATACCCGAAGGATGTACCTGGGCTACAGCCTGTTTTTTCTCTAAAAGAGTGGCTTGCAACCTTTTTTAGGTGTCTGAACGGACTACGAATTGCGGGGTTTGATTCACATCAACTGTAATGTTCGCGAACTAAATTAGTTCCCACGTTGACGAAATATATTTTCTGTTGGCGTACGGGGAGCTAGTTAAACCAATATGCCTGCTCAGGGGGATTCACTGGTGCAGTGAATCTGGATACCGATAGCAACTTTTCCTTTCTTCAACTTCTTTTAGAGAACTTTCACATGAAACTTAAACTTATCGCTCTGGCTGCTTTGTTGGCCACCGCCGGCGGCGCCCATGCGGCCATCGCCAACAGCAGTGTCAACGGCAACTCATCCTCTGGCGACATGTTCGTTAGCATGGTGAGTGCATCCAATAACGCGTCCTTCGCAGCTGATCTGGGCTTGCGCCTGGACCAGTTCACTTCCGTGATTGCTCCAACCGCCACTGGTATCAAGCTGGTATGGGATCTGGACAATAGCACCTTCACCGACTTGAGCAGCGTTGCTACCGGCTTGGCCGGTGTGATGCAAGCCCTGAACTACGGTTCGGTTTACACCACCTTCGCCACTGCCGCCGTCACTGGCGCTGCCGATTTCAAGTATGACGTCAAGGCCATGGATGGCTTGCCAGGTTCACTGCCAGGTGTTGGTACCAATCGCTATCTGTCCACCTCCGCAGCCGGTAGCGTCACAGCAACGAACGGTCAGGTATTTGTTTTGGATAGCGCACTTGATCCCTATGTCAATGCCTCCAATGGGGATAGCACCAACAGTACCCACGGCACTCTCGTGAACACAGCTGGTGCCAACATGTTCGACTCTGGCGATGCCACAAACGTTTATTTTGTGAATGCTAGCGGTAATGCCTGGAAGAACAACACAACCTTCGCCTCCACTGGTGCTGTCGGTAGCGCGTTGAACTTCTACTCGTTGACCAATACGAGCACAAATACAGCCACTCAGGCTTTGGTGACCAAGTACTCCGGCCAGTGGGAGTTTGACGCGAATTCCGCCCAACTGAGCTACACGGTTGCTGCTGTGCCAGAAGCCGAAACCTACGCCATGTTGCTGGCTGGCCTGGGTTTGATCGGTGCCTTCGTGCGCCGTCGCAAATCTGTTTGATTCTTCTTTGAATGCTTCGTCCCCGCTCCGCAAGGGAGTGGGGGTATTTACCTAAAGGAAATTTGTCATGAAATTGAAACACATCGCTCTGGCAGTCGCTTCAATCAGCGTCGCACCTGCATTCGCCGCTACCGGCAGCTTGGCCACTTTGTACGGCGTTACTGCTGCCCGCACGGTGTACGTGTCCGGCGCGTCTGCCCTCTCTGGATCTTTGGCGGCTGTTGTTGCCAAAAACTGCACTGGCGGCGCTGGCAACGTGAAATCGCTTACCGTTGGTAGCTCCACTAGCGCCGGTCGTGTCACAGTTTGCACCACCACTTCGATCGACGGCCAGTTCACCGGTCCCTTTGCTGTGGTCAAACGTGATACCAATGGATCTTTTGACGGCGTGGGTCCTGTGATCAGCCAGACTGGTCTGACAACCTGGGCCAACGTTGCCAGCTGCGACAGCACTGCAGCAAATTGCGCGATAGACAGCACCAATTCAATCATCCCCCACGCTGGCTTGTCTGACGTCGATACCAATGTCTGGATTGGCATGTCCAACACCGGCGCTTTGAGTGTGCCTGTGCCTGAATTGGGTAGCACCATTGCCAGTGGTGGCTTTGCCGGTCAGGGCTTTGGCATTATGGCCAGCGAGGAACTTTACAAAGCTATGCAGACCAAGCAAAAGGCTGAAGGGACTTTGGCATCTACTTGCGCAGTGGGTGACTTCACTGCTGGTGCCTGTCAGCCCTCTATCAGCAAGGAGGAATATGCCGCTGTGGTCGACGGTGGAAACTTCAACTACATTGCCAATGGTGCTCTGACTGGTACAGCCGACGTCATCAATCTGTGCAAGCGTGTAGAAACATCAGGCACCCAGGCTGTGTCGAATGTGTACTTCCTGAACAATTCCTGCAGCAACGCCAGCCCCACTTTCGGTGCCAAGCCACCGAAATCGGTTGATTTGCTGAACAGCCCAACGGCCGTGTCCTTCAACACTGCCAATGTTGTTGGTAACTACGACGACTTCGGTGGTGCATTCGGCTTGTTCGAAGGCTCTGGCACGGGTGATGCACGCAACTGCGTGATCAACCGCAACAACGGCCAGAACCCCAACAAGGTAGCTGACGGCTTGGGTAAATTCGCATTGGGCTTCTTGTCACTCGAGAACACCCCAGCTGCTGGTTGGAAGTTGCTCAAGCTCAACGGAGTGTCGCCAAATGCTAACCAGACAGCCGCTGGCTGGGTAACAGATGCCACTCACCGCGTCAACGTGATCAAAGGCGTGTACGACCTGTCCCCAGAGCTTGAAATGCTGTGGCCCGCTGCCACGCCGTTCAGCACCTTCCTGACTACGCTGAAGAACACCTTTGCCGACCCATCTGCCGTGAACACCAAGGGTATCTTCCAGGCCAATGGCGCGTTCACCAACGCTGCTTTCCCAACCCAAGTGCACAAAGGTACACGCGGCGGCAGCTTCTGCGCGCCTATGGCATTGGCTGAGTAAGTTTTAGGTTTTGACTAACCCAGGCGCTGTAGCAGTCACAGCCTGGGTCTGTTTGAATCCCACCCCCCGGAGACGGGGGGTGGTTTTTGTGTTTTGGCCTTGCGCCTTGAAAATTTGGTGAGCAATGAATAGATCGCTGTGGATGATGGGACTGGCGTTGCTGTGTGCCGTAGGCTCGGCGCAAGCGCAGGAAGCCCAATTTGACGTATTCGAGTACCAGGTGGAGGGAGCAACACTGTTGCCGGTCACCGTGGTCGAAAAGGCGGTGTACCCGCACCTGGGTGAAAAGAAAACCTTGGTCGATGTAGAAAAAGCGCGCGAAGAGTTGGAGAAGGCCTACCACGGCGCTGGCTACCTCACCGTGTTGGTGAGCATTCCGCAGCAAAAAGTGGATGGCGGCGTGGTGAAGCTGGCGGTGACCGAAGCGCCGGTGGATCGGCTGCGCGTGGTGGAGTCGCGCTATTTCAGCCTGAGTTCCATCAAGGCAGGTGCACCTGAACTTGCCGAAGGCCATGTACCAAATTTCCCGCAGATGCAGGAAGAGCTCGCCGCCTTGAATCGCAGTGGCGACCGGCGCGTGACCCCTGTGCTGCGCCCGGGCAAGACGCCTGGCACGGTAGAGGTGGACTTGAAGGTGGAAGACAAGTTGCCCTTGCATGGCAGCGTAGAGGTGAACAACCGTTACAGCCAGGACACAACCCCAACCCATGTAAGCGCAAGCTTGCGCTATGACAACCTGTGGGACAAACAGCACAGCCTGGGGCTGACGGTACAAGGTGTTCCGGAAAACCCCAGCGAGAGCCGTGTGCTGTCGCTGAACTACACCTGGCCTATGGCTTCAGGCAATTATCTGGCTTTCTACGGGGTCAAGTCGGACTCGGACGTGGCGGCCCTTGGCACGTTGAATGTGGTGGGCAAGGGCGTGATTCTAGGAGCGCGCTACATCATGCCGCTGCGTGGCGGAAACGATTTCTTCCACACTGCCACTGTCGGGATGGACCACAAGGACTTTTCCCAGGCCGTGAACCTGATTGGCAGCGGCAGCTTTAATACGCCCATCACTTACATGCCGTTTACCTTGGGCTGGGACGGCACTTGGGTCGGCGAAGGCCAGAGCACCAAGCTTGGACTGGCGTTCAACTTTCATGTGCGCGGGTTGGTGGGCGATGAGCAGCAGTTTGCCGACAAGCGTTTCAAGGGGCGCTCGGGCTATGCCTACCTGCGCGGCAATGCGTCGCACAGCGACACCGCTACCAGCGGCTGGGGCGCAAGCGTCCGCACCAGTTGGCAAATCTCGCCACAGCCTTTGATTTCGAACGAGCAGTTCACCATCGGTGGCGTCGATACCGTGCGCGGCTACCTCGAATCTGCCGCTTCGGGCGACACCGGGATCGCAGCGAGCCTGGAAGCGACCACACCCAACTTCGCCAAACGCATGAGTGATTCGCTCGATGATGTGCGTTTGTTGGCGTTTGTGGACGCTGGCACCGTGAATGTGCTCTCTCCAATTACGGCGGATGACCACTACACCCTGGTCGGCGCTGGCTTGGGCATGCGACTAAAGGGCTGGCAGGGATTATCGGCTGCGGTGGATTGGGCCGTGGCCTTGAATGACTTGGGTGCGACCCATCGGGGCGACAGTCGCGTGTATTTCAAATTGGGTTACGAGTGGTGAATGGGATCTGGAGAACTGTATGAATCGTAATTGTTATCGACTGGTATTTAACACGACCGCAGGCATGATGGTGCCGTTGGCGGAAATCGCGCGTGGACGGGGCAAGGCTGCAAGCAGTTCGGTACTGATTGGTACGCTTGTCGCAAGCGTGGTGTTGGCCAACGTGGCACAGGCAGAAATGCCGGTGGCCAGCGCCGGTGGAGCAATTCCGAATTTTGTGACTTCCGGTCAAGCAGGCTACCAAGTTAATGGTAACCAGGCATTCATCAACCAGGTGGGTAACAAGTCCATCCTCAATTGGCAAAGTTTCAACGTCAGTGCCGGCAACAATGTGCAGTTCCGTCAGGTCGACAGCCTGTCCACCAACAATCCGGTAGCGGGTGCCAGCTTCACTTCGCTCAACCGCATCTGGGACAACAACCCCAGCGTTATAGCCGGTGCGCTCTCGCAGGCTGCTGGTCAAAATGGGAACGTAATTCTGGTCAACACGAATGGAATGGCCTTCGTGGGTGGCTCGCAGGTCAATCTGAACAGCTTTACTGCCAGCAGTCTCAACATCAAAGATACGTTCGTTCTGGACTCACTCTTCCCTGGGGATAAATTGCCGCAGTTTGAGGGCTCAGGAGGTTTCATCAAGGTGTTTGAGGGGGCGAAAATATCTGCCGGAAATTCCGGCCGTGTCATGCTGATCGCACCAACGGTCATCAACAAAGGAATAATCGACGCGCCTGATGGCCAGGTGATCCTGGCTGCTGGCAGCAAGGTGTATCTGAGGGCTTCCGGGAAAGAAGATCCCAACGTACGTGGCTTGTTGGTTGAGATTGATAGCCCTACAGCTTTGAACGATTTCAATACAGTTAACACTGCCATCAAAGACGGTAAGTTGGACGGTCAAACGGTTTCGCTTACAAGCCCCACCCAGGATCTGTTGGGTCATGCCACCAATCTGGGGGAGTTGTCCACCCCGCGTGGCAATGTGACAATGGTCGGCTACGCTGTCAATCAACAAGGCATCGCGCGGGCAACAACCTCAGTTGTGGTGAATGGATCAATCTATTTACAGGCCAAGGACCGTGCCTTTACCAGTGGCGGCACACTCGACCCGGCTGGCGCGCAGCGCGGTGGCAGGGTAACGCTGGGTGAAAAAAGTTTGACTGAGGTGCTGCCAGAGGTGGCTGATGCCACCTCTGCTGTCGACGGCGCTGCCGGCGCTGGGCTAGAGAAACTATCCCAAGTGCAGGTGCTGGGGCAGGATATTCGCATGGCAGGCAGCGCGGCAATCAACGCGTCCTCGGGTGAGGTAAGCATGATCGCGGTGGATGCGCCCGGCTCACTGAACTCGGTAACTTCCATTTACAGCGGGAATAGCCCTGTGTCCAACGCGGCACGTATTCACATCGCTAGTGGTTCGCGCATCAATGTGGCCGGTATAGAGAATGTGCAGGTCGCGGTTGCGCGCAACAGCATTGAGGTTGAACTTCGTGGTGACGAATTGAAAGATTCTCCAGCCAATCAGCAGGGTCCGCTTCGGGGCGAAACCGCCTATCTCGACATCAACCGTGCGCTTGCAAATGCGAATGCAGGCAAGTCCACGTTGATTGCAAAAGACAGTCTGGAGGGCTACCAGGCTCGTCTTGAGCGCACGGTGGCTGAGCGCTCGACAGTGGGTGGCAACGTCTCGATTCACTCGCAAGGTGAGGCTATTCTCGAAGCTGGCGTCGTGATTGATCTTTCTGGTGGCAGTACGCAATACACGCCCGGCACGGTGAAAACTACGCTGCTGGCCAAGGGTGGCGTTCTGACTGATCTGGCCGATGCCAACGCCGAAATTAGATACGACGGAATTTCGACGCGTTATGTCGTGGATTACACGCGCTGGAATAAAAAGGAGGTGATTGATCTGCCGCAGAGTTTGAAGTATGAGGCCGGCTATACCGAAGGCAAAAATGCGGGTGCTCTGGGCGTATTTGGCATGAATGCGACCTACATGCAGGCCGACATTCAGGGACGTACTACGGTGGGCCAATTACAGCGCGATGCAGTTGCTCAGCCGACGGGTGCACGTCTTACGCTTGGTTTTGACGATACGGTCAAAAACCTAAATGAAGTCAGTAATCTAAGTGTAAAAACCCGCGACTATAAGTTGAATCAAAATGTTGAGGTGGCCAATGAAGCTGCCCGGTTGGCAACTGACTTCAAGTTTGGTGATGCACTGCCGGATGATCTCAAAAACACCTTGACGGTAAATGCCAATCTACTCACCAAAGGCAAGGTTGCTTCGCTGAATGTATTCAGCAATCAAGCTGTAACTGTGCGAAATTCCTTGCGGACGTCCCAAGGTGGTGGGGTGTCGATTATCGGTAGCGGTGTGACAGTAAATGCCAATATCGATGCTGCCAGTGGCACTATCAACCTTGCCGCACGCAATACGGCACGCACGGTTCCCGAGACACTGTCTGGCAACTTGCCTGACCCGCAGCTCACAATTGCCGACGGTGTCACACTGTCGGCACGTGGCGCATGGGTCAACGATCTTCAGTCTCCCCCGAGTGGACCCTATGAGGCGGTTCGCCTGAATGGCGGCGCTATCACACTGTCTGCCGAATCCCAGGCAAGCAGCGGTGCATATATCGCACAAGGCGCCGTGACGCTGGGAAAGAATACCTTGCTTGATGCAAGCGGTGGCGGGCAGGTTAAGGCTGACGGCAAGGTGGTCGGTGGTAATGGCGGCGGAGTGAGTGTCTCTGGCTTTTCAGTTTCTGGTGTGGATCAGAACGTGCAGGCCTTTGGTTTAGGCAAGGGCGGAAAAATCACGCTGATTAGCAAACAGATCAATATCGGTGGAGTGCCAGAAAACGTGTTTGGAGAGCTTAATGTCGACCCCGAATTTTTTGAGCGAGGTGGTTTTTCCGAGTTCAATTTGACCGGGCTTGACAAACTCACCGTAGCCGATGGAGCAGAGGTAAGGCCGACGGTCAAAACCTTGGAGTTAGATTCGACGTATCGCCTTGCGCCAACTGGCACCAGCATTGAGGACTTTGCGCATATTGTCAAGCAGGAGGACCGTGTGCGACAAGTCGCCAACCTAACTCTTGCTGCGAAGCAAAAAGACGTTGGAACAGGGGACTTGTTGATTGGGACGGGCGCTCGAATTATTGCTGATTCCAAAGCAAAAGTGTCGATGGAAGCGCGCAACAAGTTGGAAATATTGGGCAGCGTGACTGCGACAGGAGGAACAATCTCTGCGCTGCTGGATCGCAGTGATGGCCAGGTGAACGGCCCTGTCAATGCCAACTCAATCTGGCTGGGGGGTGACGCTGTGCTTGACGTATCAGGCAAGGCTGTCACCTACACAGACAGTCGTGGACTGACCCAGGGCGAAGTATTGGCTGGCGGTGCGGTTAGTCTGAACGCGAAGACCGGCTACGTGGTTACGGAATCGGGGTCCCGTATCGATGTTTCGGGTGCCGCACCAGTGCGACTTGATGTAGCGAACGAGCTTGGTGGACTGGGCAGGTTGATTGGCAGCGACGCGGGCTCGCTGACGGTGTTCGTCGAAGAGGGTGCATTGTTGGACGGAAGTTTGGCGGCACAGGCAGGTGGTCCGTCCAATCGTGGTGGCAAGCTCGATCTAACACTTAGCAAGTATGTGGCACCTACCAGTACAACCCCTGCACAACCGAATATCACCTTAAGTCTGGCGCAAACCGCGACGCCGCAGGCCACCGGTTTGACATCCAGTTCGGCGATCCCCAATGTGGACGCGGTGCGGGTCAGGCTGGGTGCACACAAGTTGGAAGCAGCAGGCTTTGACCGCATTGCCCTTGCAAGTCGCGATGCGATTGAATTGGAGGATGGGTTGAACCTCGGCGCTAACCGGGCGTTGCCCTTGCGCGATGTCAAACTGGATGCAGCACGCATTCAGACCAAGGGCGGCGCCGCTGCGTTGATCGCTGAAACGATACACGTGGGGAACTACGATCCAACGCGTTCGGGTGGCACAAGTACAGTGACCAACACAGGTACGTTGTCACTCCACGCACGCCAACTGGAACTAGGGGGCAAACTTCGATTGGAGGGGATGGCGAGAGCAGAGCTGAACGGATCGGAATCCATTTCGCTGGCAGGAGTGACGACGGGCATTGTGCGCCCTGCCGGTGAACTCAGTGCCTCGGCTGATGTGGTTTTTGAAGGGGCAGTGGTAGCCCCAACGACCTATTCCGAGTACGCTATTGCTGCCCTGCAGCATACGGTCACCTTTAGCCGCAATACTGATTCGCCGACACAGCCAATGTCTGCGCAGGGTAGCTTGAAAGTAGAGGCGAAGCACATCGTACAAGGTGGCAATCTTTGGGTTCCATTTGGCCAGATTGATCTTGTAGCCGACGAATCGCTGACGTTACAAAGTGGTAGTTTGACTTCTGTCGCTGCGTTGCCTGGCAGTTTGATTCCATTTGGCAAAGTAGTGAATGGACGTAGCTGGGTCTACGATACGGACTCAACAAACATTCCGGGTGGACAGTTGCCGCAGGTGGAACTGGGTGGCAAAGTTATCCGGATGTCCGGAAAAACCGTCGATATGCAGGCAGGGGCCAATGTCAACGTCGCCGGTGGTGGCGACCTGCAGGCCTATGAATTCACCGTGGGGCCAGGTGGTTCACGCGACGTCATCGTTGATTCAATAAAGGTCGATGAAAAGATAGTCCCCACAAACACTTACGCTATTCTTCCCAGCTTTAAAGGCGGCATTGCACCCAGTGACGTTCAGGAAAAATTTGATCGCGCGAGCGGTGCGTCAGTCTATCTCTCTGGTGTTAGCGGGTTGGCCGATGGCGTGTACACGCTATTGCCCCCGCATTACGCACTGTTGCCAGGTGCTTTTTCTGTACGGCTTAACACCGGCATCAAAGATTTGATGCCGGGACAGTCATACACCCGTCAGGATGGTGTGCGTATTGCTGCGGGCTATGTCACCGACAGCCGGGTGAATGCGCCGAAAGACGCGAGTTGGAGTGGCATTGAAGTTCTTACCCGTGAGCAGGTGCAGGCACGCTCCGAGTTCACACTGACCAAAGCATCAGCTTTTTTTGCCTCCGGTGTTAACAGGCCGAAGGACGCGGGATTGTTGTCGATTGCGACAACCGGCATTGGCCATGACAGCCTGAAGCTTGACGCTACCTACAACCTGGTTGCCAGTACCGGCGGGCGCGGCGCGGCGGTTGACATCAGCGCACCTCAACTGGCCATTATCAGTGGTTCGCCATCTGGCCTGGATGCTGACGCAACGCAACTTGACGTGGACAAGCTCAATGCGCTGGGGGCACGCAGTTTGCTGATTGGCGCAACCCGTGTTGCGGACACCGACACGACGACAACGGTTACCAACACGACCCTGACGGTTGGCGCAGACAAGCTGACGCTGGCCAACGACGCCGCCCACGCCTTGAAGGCGGAAGAGGTCATTCTTGCGGCTAAAGACACGCTGATCCTCGCTGCGGGCAGTGTGATTGACGCGCAAGGCACCACGGGCAATGCGGGCAACTACACCACGGTGGGCAACGGTGCGTTGGTGCGCGCAGCGTCTACCAGGGCAACATTTGAGCGCACGGGCAGTCCGGATCGCAGCCAGGGCGCCTTGCTGGGAGACGCCAGCAGTTTGGTGAAAGCGGCTGACTCGATTGCGCTTGATGCGACCCGGGAAAACGCTTTCAAGGGCGTTGCAGAGTTCCGCAAAGACGGCAAAACCGTGGCGGGCAACCTGGCGGTGGGCGCGACACGTGTCAATTTGGGCGCAGCACCCGTGACGGCCGAGGGGGCCACTTACACGCAGGCGGATCTGGACGGATTGAACAATCTGGATGGGCTGACATTGACCAGCTACAGCACGTTTGACCTGTATGGCGACGTGAACGTGGGCGGTGTAGATGCGGCGGGTAAACCCACGCTGCAGAGTTTGAGCCTTCAAGGTGCAGGACTGGCCGGGCTGGACAACAGCGGCAAGACAGCCAACCTGCGTGCAAAAAATATCACGCTGACCAATCCCTCCAACGTAGGTTTTGCGGCGGGTGGCGCGTTGGGCAATGGCACCTTGGCCATTTTGGCCAATACCCTGACGATGGGCGAAGGCGACAAAGCGGTGCAGGGCTTTGGTGCAGTGAACATCACCACGGATGAACTGGTGGGCACTGGCAAAGGAAAAGCCGCCATTGCGGCACCAGTCACCCTCAACGTGGCGCGTATCCGTGGTGAAGTGGGCGCGGACCAAAGCCTGACATCCACAGGAGCGCTCAATGTGGCCACGCGCGCTACAAGCAGCTTGCTGGCGCCAGTGACTGCATTGGGCTCTAAATGGGCGCTTGCAGGCACTTTTGTTGACTTTGACACCACGGCGGAGCTGCCTTCAGGCCAGTTCAAATTGAATGCAAGCAACGGTGATGTCACTTTGGGTGCAAATGCGCGAGTGACTGTGGCTGGCCACAGCGTCAGCTTTTTCGATGTGACCCGGCCCACCTGGGGTGGCAATGCCGAGTTCACAAGCGACACGGGCAACGTGAGTTTTGCCACCGGGGCTCATGTGGACGTATCTGCCGCGCCCGGCGCAGACGCCGGCACGCTGATCGTGCGTGCAACGCAGGGCGCTGTCACGCTGGCCGATGGCAGCGTGACCGGCAACGCGTTGCCGGACGCCAATGGCCTTCGTGGTGAAGGTGCGCAGGTGGAGATTGATGCCGGTACGCTGTCCAATTTCTCCGCACTCAACACGGCGCTGAATTCAGGCGGGTTCGATGGTGCACGCAGCTTGCGTGCCCGCACGGGTGACTTGGTGGTGGCTGCGTCAGACGTCATCAAGGCACATGACATTGCGATTTCCGCAGACAGCGGCAAATTTACCGTACAAGGCGAACTCAATGCGGATGGTGACAAAGGGGGGCGCATTGAACTTTTTAGCGGTAAACAACTGACGCTGGAACCGGGCGCTAGGCTCTCGGCCCGTGGTTTGCTGGCTGGCGGTGACGGCGGTTCGGTGAGTTTGGGCAGCACGAGTGAAGATACGGTTTTGGCTGGCGGCAGCATTACCACGGCTGCAGTGGCTGGCGGGCAAGACGGCACGGTGCAGATTCGTGCCAGCCGCTTTGACAATGTGGCATTCACCAACCTGTATGCGCCCATTAGCGATACAGGGACGGCCAATACCTACAAAGTCAGCCTGAGTGGGGTGACAACAGCGAATGTGGCGACCTCGCTGGTGAGGGGTTTGGTGGTCGCTTTCACGCCCAAGTTCAATAGCACGGCGGCTGCCAACAGCTCGCTGAGTCTCAGCGGCACAACGGCGAAAGACATCTGGTACAACGGCGCCGTATTGAAGGCGGCCAACATCATCAAGGCAGGCGTGACCACCTACATGGTCTATGACGGCACACGCTTCAACATCGTGGACGCGGCATTCGCCAACCGCACGACGGCGGCGGTACTCGGGACATCTTCTGGCACGACGACGACGAACTACGTCGCCATCCAGCCGGGCATAACGAGCTACAAGATCGGCATGACCCTGGCTTACACGCCTGACGCGGACAACCTTGGTACCGCGCCCACGCTCAACATCAACAGTCTGAGCGCCAAGACTATCAAGTACAACAACGCGGCCATAGCGGTCGGCTTTTTGAAGGCCGGCGAGCCAGTCTACCTTGTGTATGACGGAGCAGCTTTCCAGGTCGCACTGGAGGCGAATGCGCCGCGGGCTACCGGTACAGCCACCGCGATGGCCGTGGCTTCAACACGCGCCTTGAGCGCTGGCAATTCGTACGCCTTTGTGGCGAATGCCAACAGTGTTGCTGGCAGCACAACGTTGACGATAGGTGGGGTGACCGCTGTCTTGTTGAAAAATGGGGCTGGTTTGACGACCAGCGACATCAAGATCAATGACCTGGTGTATGCCTCTTTTGACGGTACATTTTTTCACTTGTTGACAGAGATGGCGGCCAAAGTGGACGTGGGTCAAGGCGTCCGGGTGACGTCGGTTGCTGGTGATTACACAAAGGCCATCCAGACTGCCATTACAGGCGCTTCGAGCATTGTGGTGGAGGCCGTGCGCACTTACGATGCACTTGCCACCAGCGGCAGCAGCGTGCTGGACGCCAACCGGTTGAGCGCCGATGCTTACCGCTACTTGCCCAAAGCGACCCGGGACAACCTGGAGTCCACACTGACTGGCGTCGCGCCGACCTTTGATGCCAGTAAATTTCACCTGCGCCCTGGAACCGAGATCAAGTCCACGGGCAATATGGTGATGCCCAGAGACATCAACCTTGCTGCCTACCGCTATGGTGGCGAGTCAGGGGTATTGACGGTTCGGGCGGAAGGAAACCTCGACATCAAGGCCAATTTGTCGGACGGTTTTAGTATTGCCACACCGTGCACCGCGGTGCCATGTCCGACAAGCAATCCTACCGTAGCCGCACTGCAATCAGGCAACTCGTGGTCGTATCGTTTGGTGGCCGGAGCCGACAGCGCCGCCGCCGATCCGATGGCAGTGAAAGCAGGTGCCAGCGATGTGACGCTTGCCGCAGGCAAGCTGGTGCGTACGGGCACCGGCGACATCCGCATCGCCTCGGGTCGCGACATCAAGCTGACAGACAGCAAATCCGCGATTTATACCGCCGGCCGTGTCGCCGATGCCGTTAGCGGTTTTGTCACACCAGCCGGCGTATTGAGGCCTGTGTTTGCGCAGGGAGGCGGCGATGTCAACCTGATGGCACTGGGGGACATTGTTGGCAAACCCTCGGCGCAGTTGTATTCCGAATGGTTGTACCGCCAGGGGGCGGTGAATCCTTTGACAGGTGCGTACACGCAGCAGCCCGCTTGGTGGGTGCGCTTTGATCAGTTTCAGCAGGGTGTGGGCGCTTTAGGTGGCGGTGACGTCACACTTCATGCGGGCGGCAACGTGAAAGATGTCTCGGCCAGCACGCCGACGCAGGGACGCATGGCCGGTTCAACTCCTGAACTTGGGCAACTGAAGGTCACCGGTGGCGGCGATCTGCACATTGAAGCTGGCGGCGACGTGCTGGGCGGACAGTATTACGCTGGCCGCGGCAAACTGGCCATCAAGGCGGGTGGAAAGATCGGGCATAGCGATCAAAACCTCCCAGGTGCCCAACGCCTTGATACTTTGCTTGCGTTAGGCGATGCGCAGGCGCGGGTACAGGCGCTCAGCAGCGTGACGATCAGCAATGTGCTCAATCCGTATTTGGTCGTGCAGAGCGCGGGGAATCTGCAGACCGGTATTGGCGCCTTTGAGCCGCAGCGCAGCCTGTTTTCAACCTACAGCGCCAGCAGCGGCGTGGATTTGCAGAGCCTTGGGGGTCAAGTAACGTTGGCCGAGAATGTGACTGGCATTGGCAGCGCTTTCACCGGGCTTTTAAACTCCGCTGACGGCAAGAAGGACAACCAGACCGACCTGGTCTATGTGCTGCCGCCCAGCCTGGCTGCGACTGCTTTCCAGGGCAGTGTTTCGGTCGGCACCAATACACGAAACCTGACCATGAGCCCTGCGGCAGACGGGAATTTGTCGCTGCTGGCGGCGGACTCGGTGGAATTGAATTCAGTGCTCAGCATGAGTGATCGGGATCCTGGCCGGATGCCCAGCCCCGCCCGTCCGGCGTCGGTCGATACATCGACTGCGCTTTTGCAGATACCAAAATTGATAGTCGATCTTGAGAAGCCGACGGCAGTAGACCACGCTGCTGTTCCGGTTCACTCTGGGGACACAGTGCCAGCCCGCGTGTATGCCGTCTCAGGGGATGTGCAAGGCTATTACGACAAAGATAAGGAGAATCTGTTCAGTACCCTGAATCTGCCAAAGGCGCTGCGGGTGCGTGCCGGGCGCGATGTGCGCGATTTGGGTGTGATGGTGCAGCATAGCAGCGACGCCGATGTCAGCCTGATCGAGGCGGGCCGGGATGTATTGTTCTCTGGCGTTGCCCGCCGGGACAGCGCCAAGATCTGGATCAGTGGCCCCGGACGGCTGGAAGTGACTGCTGGGCGGAATGTTGATCTGGGTACCTCTGCCGGGATTACGAGCCGAGGCGATCTAGATAACGTCAACCTGCCAAGAGGTGGTGCAGATATCCAGGTGTTGGCGGGGGCGGGGGCCAAGGGGCTGGACGTGACCGGCGCGATCAACCGGCTGATCGGCAAACTCGAAAATGGCGACAAAGACGAACCTACGATGTGGCTGGCCCGCTGGCTCACTGGCAACAATGAGCTCAACGCGGGTAATGCGCTTTCAGAGGTGCGTGCGGTGGCGGCGCAAGGCGCAGAGGCACAGCGTAACCGCGTGCGCGAACTGGTGTTTGCCGCATTGCGCACAACAGGCCGCGATCACAACGACGCGACCAGCTCGTTTGCAGGCGACTACTCGCGCGGCTATGCGGCGCTGGAATTGGTCTTCCCCGGCATGGGCGAGAAGACCCCGGAGGGCGGTTTCAAAAACTACCAGGGCAATGTCAACCTCTTCGCCAGTCACATCAAGACAGAACGAGGGGGGAACATCGAGGTCATGATTCCTGGCGGAGACCTGATCGTGGGGCTCGCCAACACGCCGGATGCACTGGTCAATCCGGATGTATTGAATGGCAACGTGCTGGGTATAGTGGTGGCAGCGGAAGGCGATATCAAGGGCTTTTCGCGAGGTGACATGCGGGTCAATCAGTCGCGCATTCTTACCGTGGGCGGTGGCGATGTGTTGTTGTGGTCGAGTGAAGGCGATATCGATGCGGGCAAGGGAAAGAAGACGGCCTCCGCTGTACCACCGCCAATAACTGCTGTTGATGACCAGGGCAATGTAACGCAGGTGTTACAAGGTGCGGTTAATGGCAGCGGCATCGGCGCGCTGTCCAGTGGTGGCGTTCAGGCTGGCGACGTTGACTTGATCGCGCCCAAGGGAACGGTCAACGCGGGCGATGCCGGTGTCCGTGCTGGCAATTTGAACATTGCGGCGCAGGTGGTGCTTGGGGCCGACAACATTACGGTGTCAGGCAAGTCGGTTGGCACTCCAGTTGCAGATACCAGTGCGGTCACCGCAACGGCTTCTGGTGCGACTTCCTCAGGTGACGACATCTCCAAAACCACCGCGGCTTTGAGTCAGTCTGCATCCGACTCTGCGAAGAATGCGCAGGCATTGGCCGACTCCTTCAAGCCGACATTCGTGCGCGTTGATGTGCTTGGATTTGGAGATTGATGACGTCACATCGCTTTTTGTCACGGCTTTGCAATAGATATTCTGTAACCTCATGCCGCAGGTGGATCGAGTCCATCTGCCAATTTTAAAAATCAAATCAAATGAAACGTCTCATCGCTCTCGTCGCTCTCTTACTGATATTGCCCGCTTCAGCCCAGGCCTGGTGGAACAAAGATTGGACGTTGCGCAAACAAATTACGCTGGATACGCAGGCCGCTGCGGTACCGATTGAGGCCACCTCGGTGCCGGTGCTGGTGCGTTTGTCTACCGGTAATTTTGACTTCCTGTCGGCCAAGGAGGATGGCTCGGACATTCGCCTGGTGGCGGAGGACGACACCACAGCGCTTCCGTTTCATATCGAGCGCTTTGACAAGGTCAATGAGCTGGCATTCATCTGGGTGCAGGTGCCCAAGCTGGCGGCCAGCAATTCAACCCAGCATATCTGGCTGTATTCGGGCAATGAAAATGCGCCCGCTGCTGCTGACAGCAAAACCAGTTATGACGCGTCGCAGTTCATGGTGTATCACCTGAGTGAAACGCAAGGTTTGCCGCAAGATGCCACAGCCAACGGCAGCCATGCCAGCGACGCCAAGCTTGTGTACTCAGCGGGTGGTTTGATTGGCGGTGCTGCAAAGTTTGTGGGCGACGGCGGTATGGTGGTGGGCAGCCCTGCCTTGCAGGCGGCCAAAGAATTTACTTTTTCCGCCTGGGTCAAGCCAAGCAAGGCCGATGGTGAATTGATGGCGCTGGGCGGTTTGACGCTGGGCCTGAACGCCGGTGTGCCGGTGCTGTCTGGCAACGGCGTGAAGGCGCAAGCTGCTGCGGCTGTTGCTTTGAATGAATGGCATCACGTAGCGGTCACCGCAGGGCCTGGTTTCACGCTGTATGTGGATGGCAAGTCTGTGGCCACGGCTCCGGGTGCCTTGACCCCTGCGGCCAGCCTGCGCATTGGCGGTGGTTTAGTGGGTGAGATGGATGAGGTGCAGGTCTCCACGGTTGCACGCTCTGGCGCGTGGCTGGCGATGCAAATGGAGTCACAGGGGCAGGCCGGCAAGCTGGTGAAGTACGGTGAGGACAAGACGACGAAGAGCGATGAAGGCACCTCTTACTTCAAAACCACGATGAACAACCTGACCGTGGACGGTTGGGTGGTTGTGATCATCTGCGTGTTCATGTTTTTTATCGCCATTTGGGTGATGGTTGGCAAGCTGCTGCTGCTGGGGCGTGTAGAGAAAGCCAACGCCGTATTTGCCGAGGAATTCCACAAGATGTCTCGTGGTCTGGCAGAGCTGGATGACAGTGCGGCGGCGCATACCGGCAAGATGGATCAGTTGGCCAAGATGATGGACGTGTTCAAGCATTCGCCGCTGTACCGCATTTACCACGTGGGTGTGACGGAGTTGAAACACCGTTTTCCGGCCAAGGGCGGCGAGCAAGGTTTGCCGGTGATTTCATCGCGCTCTTTCAATGCCGTGCGGGCGAGCCTGGATACCCAGCTCATCCGCGAGGGCAGCCGCCTGAACAAGGGCATGGTGTTGCTCACCATTGCGATCTCTGGTGGCCCGTTCCTCGGCTTGCTGGGTACCGTGGTGGGTGTGATGATTACCTTTGCGGCCATTGCTGCCGCAGGTGATGTGAATGTGAACGCGATTGCACCCGGTATTGCCGCGGCGCTGGTGGCTACTGTGGCCGGTTTGGGTGTGGCGATTCCCGCGCTGTTTGGCTACAACTACCTGACGACACGGATCAAAACGGTTTCCAACGACATGCATGTGTTTGTGGACGAGTTCGTGACCAAAATGGCCGAGAACTACGGGGGCTGATCATGTCAAAAGTCCAAGATGACGGGGCGGTCTACGATGACATCAACATCACGCCCATGCTGGATTTGTCTTATGTGCTGTTGGTCATTTTTATTCTCATGACCACAGCGTCGGTTCAGGGTATCAAGGTGAACTTGCCCAAGGCGAGCAACACGCCGAGTTTGGCGAAGCCTTCTACCAAGGCGATCACGATCACACAAAACGGTACGCTGTATCTGGATGCCTATCCGGTCGCCTCGTTGGCAGAACTGGAGTCCCGCCTGGTGGGTTACAAGGCGAGTCTCAAGGAGTTTCCGATTGTGGTGAAGGGTGATTCGACTGTGCAGTATGAGAAGGTGGTTGAGGTGCTTGACTTGCTGGGCAAGCTTGAGCTGACCCAAATTGGCCTTGTGACGGCGCGGTTGGTCAAGTGAGTGCTGCAGGAAATTCTCCCCGGCGATGGCGTCGGGCTCTGCTCATCGTGTTGGGTGTGGCGCTGGTCGGTGTGCTGCTCTGGATGTTGGTCAAGGAGTTGTCCAAGCCCAGTGAGGTGAAAAGGAAACGCGCGGTTCAGGAGATTTCGCTTTTGAAACCGCCGCCTCCACCGCCTCCGCCCAAAGTGACACCACCGCCACCCAAGGTGGACGTGCAAGAAAAAATTGACATCCCCAAGCCCGATTCGCAACCCGACAAGCCGGCAGAGGCGCCACCACCGGGGCCTGACCTGGCTGTGGATGCAGCAGGCGGTGCAGGGGGGGACTCCTTTGGACTCGTGGGAAAGAAAGGCGGCAGTGACTTGATTGGCGCTACGGGCACGGGGACAGGAGGCGGTAGTCGCTTTGCCTGGTATGGCGCCCTGATCAAGGAGCGCATTCAGGAGCGTGTTCAGGAGATGACGTCGAAAGACAAGAAGCTGCGCAAGGCGGACTTTCGGGTCACGGTCAATGTGTGGGTCAATGCGGCGGGCGCGGTAACCCGGGCGGAGTTGATTGACTCCACCAACGACGCTGAACTGGACAACGCGCTGAAGGTGGCTCTGCGCAATTTGCCGGCGCTGCGTGAAGGTGCGCCAGCCGATATGCCGCAACCCATCAAATTACGGATTACTGCTCGTTGATGAGCAAACTTTATTGAGAAGCTAAATGAGCAAGAAAATTCAAACACAGCTGAAACTGATGAGCCTTGCGGTGGCTATGGCGTGCGGCGTCAATGTCGCTCACGCAGATGAACGCACGGAATTGGAGACGCTGCGTCAGACGACGCTGAATTTGATTCAAATTCTGGTGCAGCAGGGCGTGCTCACCCAGGAAAAATCCGACCAACTGGTCAAACAGGCCGAGGTAAAAGCCCTGGAAACCGTGACCACGCAGAAGAAGGCTGATGCGGGCGTGGTGCGGGTGCAATATGTGCCGGAGTCGGTGAAAAAACAAATTTCTGATCAGGTGCGTGAAGAAGTGGTTGCACAGGCCAAGCTGGAACGCTGGGGTGATGCCAATGCTGTGCCCGAGTGGGTGGACCGGGTCAAGCTGGAAGGGGATATTCGTCTGGGGTACCAGGGCGACCGGTTTCCATCGGGCAACGCACCTGAGCAGTTCTTCCTGGCACAGGGACAAAACGTCAACAACACGACCGAGGACCGGGATCGCTTCCGGTTACGCGCTCGCCTTGGCATCAACGCCAAAATTACGCCTTCCATTTCTGCCGGACTGCGTTTGGCCACAGGCGGCTCTACCGATCCGGTGTCCACCAATCAAACGCTGGGACAGTACGGCAACAAATCCAATTTCTCATTGGACCGTGCCTTTCTCAAAGCACATTCCGACGATGTATTGCCCTGGTTGACCGTTTCGGCGGGGCGTATCCCCAATCCCTGGTTCAGTACCGACCTGTTGTGGGATGACGATTTGAATTTTGAAGGGGCTGCGCTGCACGTTGACCCGTACGCCCAATCGTCCAACGTCTGGCGCCCATTCGGGACACTGGGGGCTTTCCCGATGCAGGAGATTGAGCCCTCTACCACGGTCAGTGCCAAGAGCAAGTGGCTGCTGGGCGCGCAAGTTGGTTTGGAGTGGATACCCAGCGCCGATACCCGTGCCAAGGTGGGTTTGGCCTACTACGACTATCGCAATATCAGTGGTGTGACCAATGCGTTTGGACTGTCCGCCACCAACGGCAGCGCCGCCAATATTCGGCAAAAAGGCAATACCCTGTTCAATATTGCCAATACCAACCCCGCGACCACGCTGTATGCCTTGGCGTCAGACTTTCAGCTGCTCAACCTGACGGCCAAGCTTGACCTGAACGTGTACAACCCTGTTCACTTGATTGTGGATGCTGACTATGTAGAAAACATTGGTTTCAGCCGCAGCAAGACGCTTGAGCGGACCGGACTGAGCCTGGACCCCCAAACGAGGGGCTACATGACACGGGTGGCCGTGGGTATGCCCAATATGCTCTTGAAGAACGATTGGCAGGTGTCTGTGGCTTATCGTTATCTGGAGGCTGATGCCGTGCTGGATGCCTTTACCGATTCGGACTTTCATTTGGGCGGCACCAACAACAAAGGCTTTGTTCTCGGGGCGCAATATGGCTTGGGGAAAAACACATGGCTGAGCGCGCGTTGGTTGTCCAGCAACGAAATTACCGGTTTGCCCCTTGCTACGGATGTGTTTCAGGTCTATTTCAATGCCAAGTTCTAGCGTGGTGCCGCGTTTCCTTGTGGCGGGCATCACGTGCCTGCTGGCTGGCTGTGCGCTGAGTCCCCAGCAACTTGCCTATCGCGAGCGGCTGGAGTTGGGGTTTGTGACGCCTGAGGATATTGAGCGCTTCAAAACGCCCGAGCATGAACAGCTGGCACTGGTTGCAGACGCACGGGGGGGCGTGTTGCGCAACTCGTCAATATTGGATCAGCAATTGATCCAAGCCGCTGGCACAAGTGATGTCACCCGTATCACGGCATTGCTGGCCGAAGGCGCACAGGTCAATGCCACGGATGCTTTGGGCAACACGGCGCTGTTGAATGCCGTGCGTGAGGGTGAGGTGGAAAGTGCTCGTGTATTGCTCAAGGCCGGTGCGTATGCGGATGGCCGGGGTGGCGCGATGCAACCACTGGCCGCTGCGGCATTGCGGGGCCATACGATAGTGGCGCGTCTGCTGATTCGCAATGATGCAAATGTGGAGGCGGTCGGCGCCAACGAACTTTCTGCGTTGATGAACGCGGTCAAGCTCAACCATCTTGGTGTGGCGAAGGTGTTGATTGAGGCAGGTGCCAACACACGTGTGGTGGATCGGGCCGGGGATAACTTGCTGGCGGTGGCGGTGACTGAAGGCTATGCAGAGATGCTTGCACTGTTGCTCAAACTCGGCGTGCCGGCAGACCTTGCCGATCGAAATGGGCTGACGGCACTGTATTGGGCGGACTACTTGAAACGCCCTGATTTGTCCCGGTTGTTACTGGATGCAGGCGCTGATCCGGCGCGGAAAAAAACTGAAATTAGGGTGAGCCAGTCTTACCAATTGGGGGAGTTTTGATGGTGCGAGTATCTGACCTGCTGATCGTTCTTGCGCTTGCAAGTTTGGGGACCAGCCATGCATGGAGTCAAGACAAAGGCGTCTCGCGGGAGCGTGAGGCACTTCGACGTGTGCAGCAACAGGTGCAACAAGTCCGGCAGGAAAAAACGGATCTTGAGAGCAAGCTGACCGGTGTTGAACAGGAGAAGGCGGCGCTGTCGCTTGAGAAGGAAAAGCTTGCAGGCCAGGTGAATGGTGCCCAGGCGCGTGCCAAATCCGAAAGTGCCAAAAGTCAGCTGCTGCAATCTTCGCTTGATGCAATGACCAAAGAAAAGCAGGCGCTTGAGGTTCAGAAAACAGAGCTTGACCAGCGTTTTGCCGAGTTGACAACGAAGCAGGCCAGCACAGAGCGAGAACTCACCCTGATGCAGGCGCAAAAAAAGCAGACGGAATCGACGTTAGTGACACGTGAGCAGCAGGTTGCGAGTTGTGAAGATAAAAATGCAAAACTGTATTTGCATGGACGCGACTTGATCGCGCAGTGCCGGGACCGAAGTGCCAGCGACGTCGTGCTGAGATTGGAGCCCTTCACAGGTATCAAGCGCGTGAATCTTGAAAACGTGCTTGAGGAGTACCGTGACAAGTTAGACGCTCAGAAATTAACAGCGTCCGAAAAATAAAGAATACTTTCCGGCTGCAAGTGTGCGGTTGATGCAGTTCAGTACGGACTCTCGAACCCTAAACGAGCCAGTATTTCCACCTCTCGCAGCTCCATCACCTGGGCATCTTCTTCGCTCGTTTCGTGGTCCCAGCCCTGGGCATGCAATGCGCCGTGCACCAGCAGGTGGGCGTAATGGGCCTGGAGCGTTTTGCCCTGGTCTTTGGCCTCCTGGGCCACCACCGGGGCGCACAGCACCAGGTCGGCGGTGACGAGCGGTTCCTGCGTGTAGTCAAAGGTCAGCACGTTGGTGGCGTAGTCTTTGTGGCGGTAGTCGCGGTTCAGCGCCTGGCCTTCTTCGGCATCCACGATGCGCACGGTGATTTCCGCGTCGCTTTGCAGGGCATGGCGTATCCAGCGCGTCACCTTGTGGCGAGGCAGCGCAGCCCGGTGAAGGGCTGCGTCCTCGATGTTGCCGAATTGCAGCGACAGGGAGAGTTGGTTTAACAAAATCATGAGGTAAAAAGGCCTGTAGCCCCCGTGTGGTGTGCGTGAGTAGCTATTATATTAATAGCTATTTCCGGGGTCAGACCGGCTTTTTTCGGGAGCGGGTACGGGGCGCCTCTGTGTACGGTTCGGGCTCGGCCTCCGCATCGTCACGCCGCTCGTAGCCGATGCGGCCGGGTGCGTCATACGCGTCCACGATGCGGGCCACCAGAGGGTGGCGCACCACATCGGCACTGGTCAGGCGGCAGATGGCAATGCCGTCCACGCGCTTGAGCACGCGCTCGGCGTCAATCAGGCCGCTGAGTTGGGTTTTGGGCAGGTCGATCTGGCTCACATCGCCGGTGATCACGGCCTTGGAGCCAAAACCGATGCGGGTCAGGAACATCTTCATTTGCTCGGGCGTGGTGTTTTGTGCCTCGTCCAGAATCACAAACGCGGTGTTGAGCGTGCGCCCGCGCATGAAGGCCAGCGGGGCGATCTCGATGGTCTGGCGCTCAAGGGCTTTTTGCACCTGCTCGAAACCCATCAGGTCATACAGCGCGTCGTACAGCGGGCGCAGGTAGGGGTCGATTTTCTGGGTCAGGTCGCCGGGCAAAAAACCCAGGCGCTCGCCCGCTTCCACCGCCGGGCGCGTCAGCACAATGCGCTGCACGGCGCTGCGCTGCAAGGCGTCCACCGCCATGGCCACGGCCAGATAGGTTTTGCCGGTGCCGGCAGGGCCAATGCCAAAGGTAATGTCGTTGGCAGCGATGTTGTCCAGGTAGTTGGCCTGGTTGACGGTGCGGGGCTTGAGGTCGCTGCGTTTGGTTTTGAGCGACGGGCCTTCGGCGTCGTTCATGTCGGGGTCGCCTGCCAGCATCAGCTGGATGGTGGCGGTGTCGATCGGGCGCGCGGCCATCTCGTACAGGGCCTGCAGCATTTCCATGCCGCGCTTGGCGTTGGCCTTGGTGCCGTCGACCTTGAACTGCTCGTGGCGGTGGGCGATTTTGACCTGCAGGGCCACCTCAAGGGTGCGCAGGTGCTCGTCCATGGGCCCGCACAGATGGGACAGCCGGGTGTTGTTGGGCGGGGAAAACAGGTGTCGGAGGATCAAGTTGATAATTCCTGAAAAGGGTAACCAATGATAGGCAAGAAATGATCGGCAAACTAACGGGCACGCTCGACAACAAGAATCCACCCCAGGTGTTGGTGGACTGCCACGGCGTGGGCTATGAGGTCCATGTGCCCATGAGCACGTTTTACAACCTCCCCGATGTGGGGAGCAAGGTGAGCCTGCTCACGCACTTTGTGGTGCGCGAAGATGCGCAGATTCTGTATGGGTTTGCCACCCCGCAAGAGCGGGAGGCGTTTCGCCAGCTCATCAAGATTTCGGGCGTTGGTCCACGCACCGCCTTGTCGGTGCTGTCGGGCATGAATGTGGACGAGTTGTCCCAGGCGGTGACGCTGCAAGAGGCCGGACGGCTGATCAAAGTGCCGGGTATCGGCAAGAAAACGGCCGAGCGCCTGCTGCTGGAGCTCAAAGGCAAGCTTGGGCCCGACATTGGCGTGGCAACCAACGTGGCCAATGACGCCCAGGGCGACATCCTGCAGGCCCTGGTGGCGCTGGGTTACAGCGACAAGGAGGCGGCTGTCGCGCTCAAGGCCTTGCCGGCCGACGTGGGTGTGAGCGAGGGGATCAAGCTGGCGCTGCGAGCACTTGCCAAGTGACGGGCTGTACCCGATTTATTGCGCGTTGCGCACGGCCCGGCCATTCACCGCCTGCACCGGGCGGGCGTTGTTGGGGAAGAGTTGGGAGAACAAGCGGATTTGCTCGCGGCTCACCGGTGTGGGTTGTTTGAGCACCATCCACAACACGCCTTCCGTGCACGGCGGCGTGGTCAGCGAGCCCATGAACTGGTAGTAGCGCTGGTCTTTGGGCAGCAACTCATTCATGTCGATCAACCCCAGCGGCATGCGTACGCGGTCGCCCGCATCGAGCGGCATGTAGGTCCAGACCTTGTCAATCAGGGCGTTGGCCATGCCGGGGTCCAGCAGCACGGCCACCACGGCCAACTGGCCCTCGGCGTTTTTGTGCACCAGGTGCGCCACCATGGCAAAGCTGCGGTAGTTGACGCGTTCCTCCGATGGGGTGTGAAAGTGAAACTGGAGCAATTTGTAGTTGGAGCCGCGCACGGTGATGGAGTTCTCGCCCGTCAAATCAACCTGGATGGTGTGGCCATTGTTCACCACCGTGCCGTTGCTGGGCTGGTAGTTGAATTGCAGGGGCTCTGCCGGACCTTGCAGCGTGCCTGAGTCTTCAATGTTGATGGGGGACTGGCGCTTGCCAATGGCGCACACGTTGAAGTCGGGCTTGAGCTTGCCCCAGGCCGGCGGGCCATTTTCGCCGTCGTAGCTCCAGTGCACTTCGCCGCCATGCGGGTCGGCCCCGTGCGCCGGGGCGGGGCCTTCGACGATCATGTCCTGGCCGGTCAAAGCGGCTGCTTTGGCGCGAATGTACTGGCGGCTGGCCCTGGGGTTGACCGCGGCGACCACATGCGCTGCGGGCGCGGCCTGGGTGGGTGCGGCGCCATGGCCGGTGTCTGCGGTTTTGCCGTGGGCGTCAGCTGGTGCTGGCGCTTCTTTCGCGGGCATGGTGATGAATTTTTTCTCTTTCCCGTTGACCACCAAGGTGAGACGCTTGTTGGGCTGCACATCGTTTTCTACCGCTTCGCGCACCTGATCGCCCATCGCTTTTGCGGTGGAGGCGGCAGGTGTCGGCTTTTTGACGGGGGCGGCGTGGGCGTCGGCTGCCGCGTGGTCGGCGGCCCATGTCTTGGCGGGAAAACCTGCCGCGATGGCCATGGCCAGGCAGGAGAAAGCGCTCCAGACGCGCCAGGACCGTGTCCAGGGTTGGGGGCGTTGGCGCTGTGCAACAGGTGTCGGGCGTGTCGTAGTCATGTCAGGCGGACCCAGTGGGGGATGCGGTGTGGGGCCCCTCTTTGTCAAAAAGACGGGTGGTTCACTTCTTATCGGCAAGTTCAAGCCGCCACTTGAGCCCACCGGGGTGGCTGCAGGCTATAGTCAAGCTCCACTTTCGTATCCCCACCCGCCGTGAGCATTCAGACCGACGATTTCGCCCCCCCGCCCGCCAAACGCATGGTGTCCGCTGCACCTTCTTCGCCCGTGGAGGAGGCGATTGAGCGCGCCCTGCGCCCCAAGCTGCTGGACGATTACGTGGGGCAGGCCAAGGTACGCGAGCAGCTCGAGATTTTCATCGGCGCCGCCAAAAAACGCGACGAGGCGCTGGACCATGTGCTGCTGTTCGGCCCACCCGGCTTGGGCAAGACCACGTTGAGCCACATCATTGCCCACGAGCTGGGCGTGAACCTGCGCCAGACCAGCGGCCCGGTGCTGGAAAAACCCAAAGACCTGGCCGCCCTGCTGACCAATCTGGAGAAGAATGACGTTCTCTTCATTGATGAAATTCACCGGCTCTCGCCCGTGGTGGAAGAAATTTTGTACCCCGCGCTGGAGGACTACAAGATCGACATCATGATTGGCGAAGGTCCGGCGGCCCGCTCCATCAAGCTCGATTTGCAACCCTTTACGCTGGTTGGCGCAACCACGCGCGCAGGCATGCTGACCAACCCGCTGCGCGACCGTTTTGGCATCGTGGCGCGGCTGGAGTTCTACACGTCGGAAGAGTTGGCGCGCATCGTGCGGCGCAGCGCCGGTTTGCTCAAGGTACCGACCGATGACAGGGGGGGCTTCGAGATTGCCCGGCGTTCACGCGGCACGCCCCGCATTGCCAACCGCCTCTTGCGCCGCGTGCGCGACTACGCCGATGTCAAAGGCGTGGGCGAGATCACGCTGGACATTGCCAACCGCGCGCTGGCCATGCTCGATGTCGATCCACAGGGCTTCGATTTGATGGACCGCAAACTGCTGGAAGCCGTGATTCACCGTTTTGACGGGGGGCCGGTCGGTCTGGACAACATCGCTGCCAGCATTGGTGAAGAGCGCGAAACCATTGAAGATGTGATTGAGCCCTACCTGATTCAGCAAGGCTACCTGCAGCGCACGCCGCGGGGTCGCATCGCCACGCTGGCGGCTTACAGGCACCTGGGGGTGACGCCGCCCAACAAGGATGGGGATATGTTCGGCGTTTGATCAGGCGCTGGTTTCGTCCAGCGCGCCTTCATCTTCCAGGTGACGGGTGTCGGACCAGCCGACCAGCGTGAGGCCATCGGGGGTCCACAGGAGGCGGTTGATGGCTGCATTGCCGAGTTGCCAGGTGCGGGGTGCCTGCAGGTCCTGGCCGGTGGCGGCGCGGTACAGCAGGTCCATCACGCCGCCGTGGGCCACCAGCACAATCTGTTCACCAGCGTGGCGCGCAGCCAGTTCGGACGCCGTGCGGGTGATGCGCTCGCGCATGTCGATCAGCGACTCGCCGCCGGGCGGTGACCAGGCCGGGTCGCGCTTGCGCCAGCGCAAGGCCTCTTCGGGCCAGCTGGCTTCAATCTCGGTGAAGGTCTTGCCTTCAAACACACCAAAGCCTCGTTCGCGCAGGCCCTCATGCGTTTCGACCAACTTGCCTGCCGTATTGGAGACGGCGCGCGCGGTGTCCCAGGCCCGAAACAGGTCGCTGGAATAGATGGCGCTGATGGATTCTCCCGCCAGGGCGAGCGCCAGACGGTGTGCCTGCCAGCGGCCGGTGTCGTTCAAGCCGATGTCGAGTTGGCCCTGGATGCGGGTGTCCACGTTCCAGGCGGTTTCTCCGTGGCGAATGGCAATGATGCGGGTGGCTTGCATGGGCAGGGGTTTGGATGAAGAAGTTACCGGGGAATTTCAATGTTGACGCGGCGCACACCGGGTGGCGGGTTGGGGAAGTCCTTCAACGCGGCCTCCAGCATGGCGGGCAGGATGGCGTCGCTGTCGGCCCAACGGTCATCATGGGCAGCACGGGTCTCATACACCACCTGGGCCGTGCTCAGGTTGCGGATGACCAGGGTGACCTGGCGCCAGTAGTAGGGCTGCTCGGGCACGCCAAACCCCAGCAAACCGCGGTTGGCACCGATCATCACATTGCCGGTTTGCACCCCGACGCCAAAGTTCCAGCCTGGAAACCATCCCGTGGTGGGGCGGTCGCCCGGTCCGTAGGCATCTACTTTGGTACCGATCGACACCTGCACGCTATAGCCGGGCGCTGCGTCCTGGCGCCGTAAACCGGCCTTGGTCAGCGCCTCCTGCGCCATGGCTTCCAGGCGGTGTTGCCGGTCAGTGTCTGCTTGCTGGGAGGGCAGGCGCTCAAACCGGTAGGTGGCGCCCAGCGGTACGGACGGCGCTGTGACAAAGCTGCGCACATCGGTGTCCACCAGTCTCACGGTGCCACAACCGGTGAGTCCAATGGCTGCAAAAAGGGCAATGAGTGACTTGAACATGGCGCCTCCCGTGAAAACGGCGTGAAAAATCAGTTGATGCTGACCACCTGCAGACTCGGCAGGGAGGCCACCGGAAACTCCTCGTCATCAAACATCTTGTCGCCGTCCACATCGGGCAAGCCCGTGGTCTTGATGTCCTTGAAGTTGTGACGCGTGAGGTCCATCAGGTGGGACGGAACCACGTTTTGCAGCGCGGTAAACATGCTGGCAATGCGCCCGGGGTGGTGTTTGTCCCACTCGCGCAGCATATTGCCGATCTGTTTGCGTTGCAAGTTCTCCTGGCTACCACACAGCGTGCAGGGAATGATCGGGAACTCGCGGTGGGCGGCCCAGCGAATCAGGTCCTTCTCGGCCACGTTGGCCAGCGGCCGGATCACGATGTGGCCGCCGTCGTCGCTCACCAGCTTGGGCGGCATGCCCTTGAGCTTGCCGCCGAAAAACATGTTGAGGAAAAAGGTCTGCAGGATGTCGTCGCGGTGGTGGCCCAGCGCAATCTTGGTGGCCTTGAGCTCGTCCGCCACGCGGTACAAAATACCCCGGCGCAGGCGGCTGCACAGGCTGCACATGGTCTTGCCCTCAGGCACTACTTTTTTGACGATGCTGTAGGTGTCCTGCGTCTCGATGTGAAACGGCACGCCCAGCTGCTTCAGGTAAGCGGGCAGGATGTGGTCGGGAAAACCGGGCTGCTTCTGGTCCAGGTTGACCGCAATCAACTCGAACTTGATGGGCGCACGGGCCTGCAACTTGAGCAGGATGTCGAGCATGGCGTAGCTGTCTTTTCCGCCTGAGACGCACACCATGACGCGGTCCCCCTCTTCAATCATGTTGAAGTCCATGATGGCCTGGCCGACCTGGCGGCACAGGCGTTTTTCGAGCTTGTGGGTCTCGCGCTCGATTTTGGGGTTGGTTTTGGGTTCTGCGTCCAACGGAACCACGTCGTCTTCGATCCAGACTGCACTCATGTTTTTTCTCCTGTCACCACTGACCAGTTTCTACGCGTATGGCGACTTCACAGTCGTCAAAAATTTCAAGTTTGGCAATTTTCACCCGCACCCCCAGTACACCGGGCAACTGCATCAGGCGGCTGGCCAGTTTGCCAATCAGGCTCTCCAGCAGGTTCACGTGTTCGGCCGTGCACTCGGTGATGATGATCTGGCGCACCTTGCGATAGTCCAGCACATGCAGGATGTCGTCATTGAGCGGCAGCAAGGCCTGGGGGCCGAGGTTCAGCTCGGCATCCACCTGGATGGGCTGTGGCGCTAGTTTTTCGGCTTCCAGAATGCCCAGGTTGGCGTCAAAGCGCAGGCCGGTCAGGGTCAAAATCTGGGTGCCGTGAAGTTTGTTCATAGGGGTTTGGGGGATCATTCGCCGCTTACATCAGCGAAAAATCGCGTTCGAATTTCATCAGGTGCTGGCCGCCGTCGACCAGCAGCGTGGTGCCGGTGATGGACTGGTTCTCAAGCGCAAACTTGACGGTGGCCGCCACGTCGGCTGGCGTGCTGGAGCGGCCCAACGGCGAGAGCTTGTGCCGTGCCTGGAACTGCTCGTCAGTGAGCAGCGGGCTGGTCAGGGTCAGGCCGGGGGCGACACCCACCACCCGAATCTCGGGTGCGAGCGCCATCGCCAGCATGGTGTTGGCCGCCTCCAGTGCCGCCTTGGACAGGGTGTAGCTGAAGAAGTCGGGGTTCTGGTTCCACAGCTTCTGGTCCAGCAGGTTGACCACCGCGCCGTGCACCAGCGCTTCGGGCTGGGCCAGGTTGCGAGCCTGCACATGGGCGTGTAGCGCCTGGGCCAGCACAATCGCGGCCCCGGCATTGCTGCGCATGTGTTTTTCCATGGCGGCAAAACTGAAGGTGGCGGCCTCGTCATGTTCAAACGTCGAGGCGCTGTTGACGATGGCGTCCACCTGGCCAAATTCATTGATGACTTGCGGCAGCAAATTGCGCACGGCCACTTCGTTTGTCAAATTTGCACGAAAAGCGGCGCTACCCGGCGTCAGACGTGCGCAGTCAGCTACTGTTTTAATAGCATCTTCGAGGGAGTCACGGTAATGCACCGCCACCTGCCAGCCGTCTTTGGCCAGCGCCAGGGCGATTTCGCGGCCCAGTCTTTTGGCGGCGCCAGTGACAAGTACAGTGCGGGCAGGAGCAGGTGAGGACATTCGGGGACAATTCAGTCTTGATGAAAACACCCTACAGTTTAACGAGCGCCCTTGAGGGCCGCCTGGCGCAGGTCATCCGCGGGCAAGGCGGCTGGATCGGCTTTGACGAGTTCATGGCCCTGGCTCTCTACACCCCGGGCCTGGGCTACTACGCCAATGACAGTGCCAAGTTTGGCGCCATGCCCTATGCGATGGATGATGGCGCGCCTGTTGCGGGCAGCGACTTCGTGACCGCGCCCGAGATGACGCCGCTGTTTGGCCAGACGCTGGCCGCCCAGGTGGTGCAGGCCTTGCAGGTGACCCAGACCACCGAGGTTTGGGAGTTTGGCGCGGGTTCCGGCGCGCTGGCGCTGCAACTGCTCGACGCGCTGGCGGCCTTGGGCCAGCCCCTGCGGCGTTACACCATTGTGGATTTGTCCGGCAGCCTGCGCGCGCGCCAGCAATTGAAACTCGCGGCCTACGCCGACACTGTGCAATGGGTGAATGAGTTGCCCGCTCACATGCAGGGTGTGGTGGTTGGCAACGAGGTGCTGGACGCCATGCCGGTGAAGCTGCTGGCCCGCGTGAACGGCGCTTGGCATGAGCGCGGCGTTGTGCTGACCGACTCGCCCGTGGCAGATGCACCGGTGTTCGCCTGGCAGGATCGTCCGACGGCATGGCGCCCGCCGCTGGACATCGAAGGTGAGCATGACTACCTGACCGAGATTCACCCGCAGGCCGAGTCTTTTATCCGCACGCTGGCCGACAAGCTCACCGTGGGCGCTGCGTTTTTTCTGGACTACGGTTTTCCCGAGCACGAATATTTCCACCCCCAGCGATCTATGGGCACCGTGATGTGCCACCAAAGCCACCGGTCCGACCCCGACCCGCTCTCCGCGGTGGGGCTCAAGGACATCACCGCGCACGTCAACTTCACCGGCATTGCCCTCGCCGCGCAGGATGCGGGGCTGGAGGTGCTGGGCTACTGCTCGCAGGCCCGGTTTCTGATCAATTGCGGTCTGGCGGGCCGGATGGAGGCCTCGCCTTTGCCGGTGCGGGTGCAGGCCCAGCGGCTCATCATGGAGCATGAAATGGGTGAGCTGTTCAAGGTCATCGGCCTGTACAAGGGCGCGCCGTGGGAGGCCCTGGGCTTCTCGCAGGGCGACCGCACGCACACCTTGTAGTTCGCTCATTTGGCCTCCATGTTGTCGGTAGAAAGGGATCACCATGACCGACTCGCTGCACATTGTTTGCCCGCATTGCCACACCACCAACCGCGTAAAAAGCGCCGATCTGGCCAACGCACCCGACTGCGGCGGTTGCCACAAGCCTTTGTTTGTAGCGCATTCGCTGGCGCTGGACGAGCGCCATTTTGACCGCCACATCAACCGCAGCCAGATTCCGGTGCTGGTCGATTTCTGGGCGCCCTGGTGCGGTCCATGTCGCCAGATGGCACCGGCGTTTGAGCAGGCCGCCGCTCAGTTGGAGCCCCAATTCCGGTTGGTGAAAGTCGATACCGAAGCGGCCAAAAATCTGGGTGCTCGCTTTAACATCCGCAGTATCCCGACGCTGGCATTGTTCGCCAATGGCCGCGAAGTGGCGCGCCAGGCCGGTGCCATGGGGGCTGCGGACATCGTGCGCTGGGCCCGGTCACAGCAGTTTTGACGGCGTTGCGTTCGTAACGGCGCAGTAACTTGGGTGGCTGTGACGCATTAGCATCTAGGCTTTCGCAAACCAGGCCCACGCCCCATGACCACCCAAATCCGCACCGAAACCATCGAACGTACTGAGCGACCCTGGGGCTGGTATGAGACGGTGTCCGAGGTGCCGGGCAACAAGATCAAACGCATCGGCATGTCGCCGGGGCAGCAACTCAGCCTGCAAAAGCACCACCGGCGCGCCGAGCATTGGGTGGTGGTGCAGGGTACGGCCACCATCACCGTGGGTGAACAGGTCCTGACGTTGGGGGTGGGCGGCCATGTCGACATTGCCGTGGGCACGGTTCACCGACTGGCCAACCTGACGGCCGAGCCGGTCGAAATTGTCGAAGTGCAGTTTGGCGACTACCTGGGCGAAGATGACATCGTTCGGCTCAGCGACGACTACGGTCGCGTCTGATTCCTATCCAAAACCAAAGAGACAAACAACATGAATACCAACGTATTGACGGACGGATTTCGCCTGCCCGAGGGCGCCGCGCCTGTGGCCTGTGTGGACATTGGCGGTACCAAAGTGGCGGTCAGCATTGCTGATGCGCAAGGGGTTCGGGGCCGCGTGGCTGAGCCCACCGCGAAAGAAGGCGCCTCTGACGCGCTGGCGTTGCAAATCATCCGCATGGTGGGGGAGAGTTGTGATGCGGCGGGTGTCGCGGTCGCCAGCCTGGCGGCCGTGGGCGTGTCGTCCTGCGGGCCGTTTGTGATGAACCAGGGCCTGGTGGAGCTGGCCGCGCCCAATATTTGCGGCGGCATGGCGGGCAAGGCCCGCGGTCTGCCCAACGACTGGAAAACGGCCTTGCTGGAGGCCCCCTTGCGTGCGGTGTTCCCCCATGTGCGGGTAGAAAACGATGGCATTGGCGCGCTGGAAGCCGAGCGCCGCTGGGGTGCTTTGCAAGACGGGGGTCAAGCGCTGGACCACTGCGCCTACCTCACCTGGAGCACCGGCATTGGCGTGGGCCTGTGTGTGGATGGTCGCGTGCTGCGCGGCAAGAACGGCAATGCGGGCCATGCCGGGCATCTGTTTGTGGTGGACAACGACGACGCCCTGTGCGGCTGCGGCAACGTGGGCGACGTGGAAGGCCTGATCGCCGGCAACGCCATACCGCGGCGCTTCGGTCATTTGGGTTACCCCGATGCTGCTACACTTTTTATAGCTGCTAGCGCAGGTGATACGGGGGCTGTGGCTATTGTGGATGAATTTTGCCGGATCATGGGGCGCACCCTCTACAACCTGATTGCGACGCTTGACTTGACGCGCATCAGTATCGGCGGCAGCGTCTTCTGGCATAACCGTGATTTTCTGCTGCCCAAATTGAAGGCGCAACTCAAAGGCAAGCTGCCGGCACTGACCGATGGTTGCGAGTTGGTCCCGGCCGGTCTGGGTGAGCGGGTGGGCGATTTTGGAGCTCTGGCGTTGGTGGCCTGAAGTAATTGAGGTCTCCTAGGGTAAGCACCGATACTCGGCGCTCTAAAATTAATTAACAATTAATTAATTCGATCGGCAAGGCGCCGACGCGAATTAACCCGTGTTTCGCGACCCGTTGTGGTCGCGGGGCTTAAAACTCAGGAGACAACATGTTGAAACTTTCAAAATTGGCTACGGCCGTTGCATTTGTGGTGGCTGGTTCAGCCGCCATGGCCGGTGAAGTCGAAGTGCTGCACTACTGGACATCCGGTGGTGAAGCCAAGTCGGTCGCTGAACTGAAAAAAATCATGGAAGCCAAGGGCCACGTCTGGAAAGACTTCGCCGTGGCGGGCGGCGGCGGCGACAACGCAGCCACTGTTCTCAAGAGCCGCGTCGTGTCCGGCAATCCGCCTGCTGCGGCCCAGATCAAGGGCCCTGCCATTCAGGAGTGGGCTTCTGAAGGCGTGCTGGCCAACCTCGACACCACGGCCAAGGCCGAGAAATGGGACAGCCTGCTGCCCAAGGTCGTCGCTGATGTCATGAAATACAAAGGCAACTACGTTGCCGCTCCCGTGAACGTGCACCGCGTGAACTGGATGTGGGCCAATGCGGCTGTGTTGAAGAAGGCTGGCGTGGCTGGCATGCCCAAGACATGGGACGAGTTCTTTGTCGCTGCTGAAAAAGTTAAAAAAGCCGGCCTGATTCCCGTGGCGCACGGTGGCCAGAACTGGCAGGACTTCACCACGTTCGAATCCGTGGTGTTGGGTGTGGGCGGTGCCAAGTTCTACAACGACGCGCTCGTGAAGCTGGACCAGAAGGCCCTGACCAGCCCCACCATGACCAAGTCGCTGGAGACTTTCCGCAAAGTCAAGGGTTACACCGACGCAGCCGCCCCTGGCCGCGACTGGAACCTGGCCACCGCCATGGTGATGCAAGAGAAGGCTGCCTTCCAATTCATGGGTGACTGGGCCAAGGGCGAGTTCATCGCTGCGGGCAAGGCGCCGGGCAAAGACTTCCTGTGCGCTGCTGCGCCTGGTACGGCCAATGCCTTCACTTTCAACGTGGACTCGTTTGCCATGTTCAAGCTCAAGGACGCCAGTGCTCAAAAGGCCCAGGGTGATCTGGCTGCTGCCATCATGGGCACCCAGTTCCAGGAAGTGTTCAACCTGAACAAGGGTTCCATCCCGGTTCGTCTGAACATGAGCATGGACAAGTTTGACGACTGCGCCAAGCTCTCCAGCAAAGACTTCGTGTCAACCGCCAAAACCGGTGGTCTGGTGCCTTCCGTGGCCCACGGCATGGCCATCGCGCCTGCGGCTGAAGGTGCGATCAAGGACGCTGTCAGCCAGTTCTGGAACGACGACAAGATCTCCATCGCTGACGGCGTGAAAAACATCGCCAAAGCGGCTGCGACCAAGTAAGTCGCTTCGTTTGCCCGCGGAGCGGATGGGATGCGTGCCGTCGTTCGTGTCCCCCGCCCTGCGGGCTCCTCCTTTACCTCACTTTGGCACGTATCCCACGCCTTCCGCTTGGGGTGGAAGTGTTTGCCATACGAGAGCAATGCGCATGAAGAACTTTGAAAATTTATTACCTAAGCTGGTGATTGCGCCGGGCTTTGTGCTCGGGTTTGCGTTCATCTACGGCTTCATGATCTGGAACGGCGTGTTGTCCGTGACCGGATCGCGCATGCTCCCCAATTACGAAGAATTCGTCGGCCTTGAACAATACGTTCGCCTGTGGGAGATGGACCGCTGGTTGGTAGCCCTGAAAAACCTGGGCATCTTCAGCTTGTTGTACGTCGGTGGCTCCATGATTCTGGGTATGGCCCTGGCCATTTTTCTCGATCAAAAAGTACGCGCCGAGGGCTTGCTGCGCACGGTGTACCTGTACCCCATGGCCCTGTCGTTCATTGTGACCGGCACTGCCTGGAAATGGATTTTGAACCCCAGCCTCGGGCTGGAAAAACTCATGCACGACCTGGGTTGGACCAGTTTTCACTTTGACTGGCTGGTGCAAAGCGAGACCGCCATTTACTGCGTGGTGATTGCCGGCATCTGGCAATCGGCCGGCTTTGCCATGGCCTTGTCCCTGGCCGGTTTGCGCGGTATTGACGACAGCATCATCAAGGCGGCGCAAATTGACGGCGCCTCGCTCCCGCGCATTTACTGGCGCATTATTTTGCCCATCTTGCGGCCTGTGGTGTTCTCGACCGTGCTGGTGCTGTCGCACCTGTCCATCAAGAGTTTCGACCTGGTGATGGCGCTGACCGCCGGTGGCCCTGGCTTCTCGTCCGATGTGCCCGCCACCTTCATGTACGTCATGAGCTTTACCCGCGGCCAGATTGGCCTGGGTGCGGCCAGCGCCACCATGATGCTGGCCACCGTGGCCGCCATCGTGGTCCCTTACCTCTACAGCGAGCTTCGCGCCAAACCCCATGATCGCTAAACACCTCCCCCGTATCGCCATCTACGGCATTTTGCTGGTGGCTGCCTTCTTCTTCCTGGCGCCGCTGTATGTGATGTTGGCCACCTCGTTCAAGGACGCCGAGCAGATTCGCTCCGGCAACCTGTTGAGTCTGCCCAACGCCATCAACTTCGAGTCCTGGGGCCTGGCCTGGTCCAGCGCCTGTACGGGTGTGGACTGCCGCGGCTTGCGCCCTTATTTCTGGAACTCGGTCATCATGGCCGTGCCCGCGGTGCTGATCTCGACCGCCTGGGGTGCCATCAACGGCTATGTGCTGAGCATGTGGAAATTCAAGGGCAGCGAAGTGCTGTTTGGTTTCATGCTGTTTGGCGTGTTCATGCCCTTCCAGGTGGTGCTGTTGCCGATGAGCCAGGTGCTCGGTTTTCTCGGCTTGTCGAGTTCCCTGACCGGGCTGGTGCTGGTGCACTGCATTGCCGGTCTGGCGGGTACCACGCTATTTTTCCGCAACTATTACACCGCCATTCCCAAAGAACTGGTGAATGCAGCGCGCATTGATGGGGCTGGTTTCTGGCGCATTTTCTTTCGCATTGTGGTGCCCATGTCGACGCCCATTTTGATGGTCACGCTGATCTGGCAGTTCACCAACATCTGGAATGACTTTTTGTTTGGTGTGGCCTTCAGCGGTGCCGACAGCAAGCCCATCACCGTGGGTCTGAACAACATGGCCAACACCTCCAGCAGCGTCAAGAGTTACAACGTCGACATGGCAGCGGCCGTGATCGCCGGTTTACCCACCATGCTGGTCTATGTGCTGGCCGGTCAATACTTTGTTAAAGGACTCACAGCTGGCGCTGTGAAAGGATAAAAAATCATGGCAGCTTCACTTCACATCGCAGGCATTCGCAAGGTCTTTGGCAAGGGCGACAAGGCCGTCGAGATTCTCAAGAAGATCGAAATTGACGTCGCCCCCGGCGAGTTTCTGATTCTGGTCGGCCCCTCGGGTTGCGGCAAGTCCACGCTGCTCAACATCATCGCGGGTCTGGAAGAACCCACTGAAGGCGAGTTGCGCATCAATGGCAAAGATGTCATTGGTGTGGCGCCCGCCCAGCGCGACATTGCCATGGTGTTCCAGAGCTACGCGCTGTACCCCACCATGAGCGTGGCCGACAACATTGGCTTTGCGCTGGAGATGCGCAAGGTGCCCAAGGACGTGCGCACCAAGCGCATTCACGAAGTGGCGGCCATGCTGCAAATCGAGCATTTGCTGGACCGCCGCCCGGCCCAGCTCTCGGGCGGGCAGCGTCAGCGTGTCGCCATGGGCCGCGCCCTGGCCCGTGACCCCCAGCTGTTTTTGTTTGACGAGCCCTTGAGCAATCTGGACGCCAAGCTGCGCGTGGAAATGCGCGCCGAAATCAAGCGCCTGCACCATCTGTCAGGCATCACCAGTGTGTATGTGACGCATGACCAGATCGAAGCCATGACGCTGGGCAGCCGCATCGCGGTCATGAAGGACGGCATTCTGCAGCAAATTGGCACGCCGGACGACATCTACCGCCGTCCCGTCAACACCTATGTGGCAGGTTTTATCGGTTCACCTAACATGAACTTCATCCCCGGCAAGATCGAGCAGACGGGTGAGAACGGCAAGTTTGTCTTTGCCGGGGGTTATCTCGATCTGATTTGCCCAGACGCCAAAGAAGTGACGCTGGGCCAGCGCCCCGAGCACATCCACCTGAGCCCTGACGCGCCCTGGCGCGGTGAAGTGGTGTTGGTGGAGCCCACGGGTGCAGATACCTATGTGGTGGTCAAGACCGGGGTGGGCCTGATGACCGTGCGCGTGGCGCCCAACTCAACCATGAAAGTGGGCGAACAGACGGGCCTTACGGTCAGCAGCAAGCACAACAACTGGTTCAACGCCCAGACTGGCGTGCGCATCGATCGCGCAGGCGCTTAAGGCGTGGGCGCCTGACGGCCGGCCATGAAGGCGTCAAAGTCCGGCGCCGACATGGGCCGTGCAAACAGGTAGCCTTGCGCGTAGTCGCAACCGGCCGCGGCCAGCAGGTCGAGCTGTTGTTGGGTTTCCACCCCTTCAGCCACCACTTTCATGCCCAGTTCATGGGCCATCACGATGATGGCCTTGCACAGGGCCAGGTCGGTGCAAGCCGGAACCAGGTGGTGCACAAAAGACTGGTCGATTTTGATGAAGTCAATGTCAAATTTTTGCAGGTACGACAGGGACGAATAACCGGTGCCAAAGTCGTCCAGCGATACCTGAATGCCCGCCTCACTCATGGCCAGCAGCAGGTTGGTCACGCGGGGGCTGGTGTCCAGCAGTAGCCCTTCGGTAATCTCCACCACAATACTGTCGCCGGACAGCCCCAAGGCTTGGAGGTGGGTGATCCAGGGTTCGTGGTCCGTCCCGTGGTGGTGAAACTGCACCGGTGATTTGTTGACGCTGATCTGAAACCGCGGGTCCAGCGCAGCCCGCCATGTTTTGACTTGCTGCGCAGCCTGGCGGAACACCCATTCACCAATGTCAACAATGAGGCCACTGGCTTCGGCAATCGGAATAAAAGCGGCCGGGCTGACCAGCCCACGGGTGGGGTGTTGCCAGCGAATCAGGGCCTCTGCCTTGTGCACGGCGCCGGTGGCAATTTCAACAATGGGCTGGTACACCAGGCGGAACTGATCGTCCGCGAGGGCGCTGCGCAGGTCATTGGCCAGGCGTACCCGGGTTTGGGCGGCCTCCTGCAGTGCGGGTGTGAAAAAGCTGAAACGGTTACGCCCCGCGCCCTTGGCCACATACAGCGCCTGGTCGGCGTTCTTGAAAAGCTCCTCGATCTCTGTGCCGTCGAGGGGGTACATGGTCACCCCGATGCTGGCCGAGACGAACACTTGCTCCGTGCCCAGCTGGAACGCGCCAGAGAGGGACTGCAGCAGGGTTTGCAAGATGCGTTCCATGCTGCTGGTGTCTGACAGCTCGGTCAGCAGCACCGTGAACTCGTCGCCTCCCATGCGGGCAACCGTGTCCACGTCACGCACACAGGCGTTGATGCGGTGGGCGGCGTCCACCAGCAGTTGGTCGCCGCTGGCATGGCCCAGGGTGTCGTTGACCTCCTTGAAGTGGTCCAGGTCAATGAACAGAATGGCGAGTTGCTGGCCTTCGCGTTTGGTCTTCTTGATCTCCTGCTCCAGCCGGTCGCGCAACATGTTGCGGTTGGGCAGACCGGTGAGCGCATCAAAGTGGGCTTGCTGCCAGATCAGTGTTTCGGAGTTTTTGCGCTCGGTGATGTCGGTGTGGGTGCCCGTCATGCGAAGCGGCTTGCCCTGGGCATCCCGGCTGATGACCATGCCTCTGGTCAGCACCCATTTCCAGCTGCCGTCCATGCAGCGCACGCGGTGTTCGTTCACGTAGGTGGGCGTGAGGCCATCAAAATGGGCCTGGCGGTCTTTGATCAACTGCGCCATGTCCTCAGGGTGAGTGCGTGCGTCCAGCTCGTCGGAGCGGTTGCGCATGTCACTTTCGTTCAGGCCGTACATCTCCAGCAGGCGTTTTGAGAAGTGCTCCTCACCGGACGGGATGTTCCAGTCCCACACACCGTCGCCGGTACTGTCCAGGGCCAGCTTCCAGCGCTCTTCGTTCTCCCGCAGCGCGGTCTCGGCCCGGACGTAGTCCGACACGTCGGCAAAGGTCCGCACCATGCCGCCGTCGGGCAAGATCTTTGACTTGACCTCCAGCGTGCGTCCGGCGGGCGTGACGCGCATGTAGTGGGCAGGCACCGTGCCTTTGCCACCTGACAACACGTAGGCGCGGGCGTTGGCCGCCACCTGTGTGGCATGGGGCCCGAAGTCGCCGCGCTGGTACAGGAACTGGTTCAGTTCGGCCAGTGTGGGGCGTGTCTCCAGCAAGCTGGCAGGCAAGTCCAGCAGCTCGCAGACGCGGGGATTGAAGGTGTTGACCCGGGTGTCGGCGTCAAACACGAAGATGCCCTGACTGATGTTGGCCAGTGTGGTTTGAAGGAGATGGGATTTTTCTTGTAGCTGGTCATTGAGCTCACGCAAGGCCAATTCGGTTTTCTTGCGATCCGTGATGTCGGTGTGGGTGCCAATCATGCGCACGGCGCGGCCCTGTTCGTCGCGCACAATCATCATGATGCGCGCCAGAATCCATTTCCAGGATCCGTTTTTGCAGCGCATGCGCAGTTCCACCGAGTTGATCGCCGTGTCGCCCTTCTGATACGCCAGCGAGACTTTGCGCATCTCGGGTAAGTCATCAGGGTGGACGCGCCCGGTAAATTCCAGCGAACTTGTGCCGATTTCTCCGACCGAGTAGCCCAACATCTCCTTCCAGCTCCTGGAGTAGATTTGTTCCCGGGTCGTCATGTTCAAGTCCCAGACGCCTTCGCCTGCGCTTTCCCAGGCCAGTTTCCAGGGGCTGGCGTCATCGGGAGTGTTGAGAATATCCATCTGTTTCAATCTCTCAGGGGCAAACTCAGCCGCACGCGCAGGCCATGGGGTTGCACGGCCAGGGCTGTGGCGCTGCCGTCATGGCGATGCGCAATTTCCGCCACAATGGCCAGCCCCAGGCCGCAGCCCCCGGGCAGTTCGCTGGCACGCCAGAAGCGCTCAAACACGTGGTTCAGTTCGGCCTGCGTCAGGCCCGGGCCGTTGTCCTCGACCTCTATAAAGGCCCGGTCGCCAAAGCGCATCACGCGCAGCGTGACCACGCTGCCCCGGCCCGCGTAGAGCAGGGCGTTGTCCAGCAGGTTGCTCAGTGCCTCACGCAGCAGCAGCTTTTCGCCGTCCACCAGCACGCTGTCTTCGCCTTCGTAGCCCAGGTCGACCCCGGCCGTGAGCGCCCGCGGGGTCCACTCCCTCGCCACATCGCGCGCCAGGGCGGCGGCGTCGAGCGTTTGCAGGCGCACATCGGCCTCGTTGCGGGCCAGTGACAACAGTTGGTGCACCAGGTGCGCGCTGCGCCGGGCACCGGCCAGTACCTTGGCCAGACGACCCTGCAGTGCCTGGGGGTCCGTCTCCTGCAGGGCCAGCTCGGTCTGGCTGATCAGGCCTGCCAGCGGGGTGCGCAGCTGGTGGGCGGCGTCATTGAGAAAGCGCTTTTCCTGTCCCAGGCTGCGGCGCACGGCAGCGAGCAGCTGGTTGACGGCACCGGCCAGCGCGTGGACCTCCTGGGGGGCCTGCGTCATCTCGATGGGGGAGAGTGCGGACAGGCTGTGTTCGCGCCGGTGACCCAGCTGGGCCTGCAGCCGGGTGAGCGGGCTCAACCCGCGTGAAATGCCGCCATAGACCAGCACGCTCAGCACGGCGCCCAGCATCAGCAGCGGCACCAGCATGTCGGCCACCAGTTCCGCGGTGATGCGTTTTTGGACCGCCAGGCTTTTGGCCACCTGCACGCGCAGGAGCTGGGGTGCATCCGTCTCGCCATAGTTGACATCCAGCAAGGCCACGCGCATGGGTTTGCCTTCTACCGTGACGTTGTACAGCAGGGGCTCACCCGTGATGGGGGGAAGGTTCATGACCGGGCCGGGCAGCTTGCCGTTGCCCAGCAAAAAGCTGCCTGGCGGCGACGACACCATGTAACTGACCCGGTCCTTGGGGTCCTGTTCAATGATGTCTTGTGCCGCGCGCGGAAAATCAATCAACAGCCCCGAACCCACCGGTTTGACCTGGCGCGCCAGTGACAGCACGGACTGGGTCAACGACTGGTCAATGCCTTTCTCGGCATAACGCAAGGCAATGCGGTAGGTGAGGGCGCCGCCTACCAGCCAGAGCACGAGTTGGGGCAACAAAAGCCAGAGCAAGAGTTGCCGCTTGAGTGACAAGCCGTGTTCTGGCGAAGGAAAGGTGGCCTGGGTCAGGCCTGTGCCCGTCTCAGGGTCCGACCGCTTCATGGGGTCGTGGATTCCAGCATATAGCCCAGGCCGCGCACGTTGCGGATGTTCAGCCCCGAGTCGTCGAGCTTGCGACGCAAGCGGTGGATATAGACCTCCAGCGCGTTCGATCCCGTGCCGCTCGTGGCACCCACGCCGTCGCCAGGGACCGATTGCCAGACCTCCAGCACGTCTTCCCGGCTGATGACCTGGCCCGCATTGGAGACCAGAAGCGAGAGCAAGGCCCATTCGCGTTGCGTCAACTCCATGGGTTCTTCGCCTAGCCAGGCCAGGGGCAGGCTGGCATCCACCCGCAGGCGTTTGGCGTGGTCGGACGCCAGCTCCAGCGAGCCACCGAAGGCGGGCAGGCGGGCGCGGCGCAACATGGCGCCCAGGCGGGCCTGTAGCTCGGCCATATTGAAGGGTTTGGTCAGGTAGTCGTCGGCGCCGGCGTTGAGGCCCTGCACCCGGTCTTCCACGCCGTCCCGCGCGGTCAGGATCAGTACTGGTAGCGCGGGCAGGCGCAGTCGGATCCAGCGCAGCACATCCAGCCCGCTCACTTTGGGCAGGCCAAGGTCGAGAATCACGCCGTCAAAGCGGTTCGATTCCAACAGGGTTTGCGCCATGGCGCCATCGCTCGCCAGCGTGACCGAGTGGCCCGCCTGGACCAGCTGGGCGCTCAGGCCGTCACGCAGTAATTCGTCGTCTTCAACAATCAGTAAGCTGGGCATGGCAGGAGCATAACAAGCAACGGCGGGGCTACCGGCTGGCCCGCACGGCCTCCACCCGGGCCAAATGAATGAGTTCACCTACTTTTTTGCCGTTGGCCCCCGTCTGTAGTGCGGAGCTAGCTATTAAATGTGTAGCAACTGATTGCGCTGCCACCAGCGCCGCCAGCAAGCGCGGACTTTGCGGGTAGGGTGCCTCGGCATGGCCCAGACGCCCGCGGGCATCACATTCGCAGGCCAGCAGAATGTCGGCAAAACGGGGGGGCTTGCGAAAGGCATCACAGCGCTCCAGCAGGCGCACCACCGCGGCGGCATTCAGGTCCGCGCTGCGGTGGATGTTGCCGTGCTCGCGCGCCACCACATCGGCCAGTTCACGGCACTCAGTGGGCAGGCGCAGCCGGTCGCAAATGCCTTTGAGCAGGCGGGCACTGCGCTCTTCATGGCCAATGTGGCGCGGCAGCACCTCGGGCGCGGTGGTGCCTTTGCCCAAGTCGTGAAACAGGCAGGCCACCCGCACCGGGAGCGATGCCTGCAGGCGCGCGCTCATGTCCAGCACCATCATCAGGTGCCGTCCGGTGTCAATTTCGGGGTGGTACTCGGCGCGCTGTGGCACGCCCCACAGCTGGTTGACCTCAGGCAGCAGGCGCACCAGGGCGCCACAGTCCCGCAACACCTCGAACATGCGCGACGGGGTGTTCTCCATCAGGCCTTTGGCCAACTCCTGCCACACACGCTCGGCCACCAAGTGGTCGGCTTCACCGCCATCCACCATCTCGGTCATGAGTTGCAGGGTCTCCGGTGCCACGGTGAAGTCGGCAAAACGCGCGGCAAAGCGGGCCACGCGCAGGATGCGCACCGGGTCTTCACGGAAGGAGTCGGTGACGTGGCGGAACACCTTGTCAGTCAGGTCCCGGCGGCCGCCATAGGGATCGACAAACTCGGCGTTATTTATATCAAATTGGCCTGTAGCCCCCGTGGAATGTGCGGAGACAGCTATTGAATTGATAGTGATATCGCGTCGGGCCAGATCGTCTTCCAGCGTCACGTCAGGGGCGGCATGGATGGCAAAGCCGTGGTAGCCGGGTGCCGTTTTGCGTTCGGTGCGGGCCAGGGCATATTCTTCTTTGGTCTTGGGGTGCAGGAACACCGGAAAGTCTTTGCCCACGGGTAAAAAACCCTGGGCGAGCAGCGCCTCGGGCGTGGCGCCCACCACCACCCAGTCCCGGTCTTTCACGGGCAATCCCAACAGCGCGTCCCGGACCGCGCCACCCACCATGTAAATTTGCATGGTGGGCAGTTTACTGAAACCTTAGTTCCTCCGTCCTTCAAGGCTTCAGGCGGTAGGGCTCTTCGAAGTCGCGGAAATCCTTTTCTGCCAAGGCGCCATCCATCCACGCCTTCACGCCTGGCAGCGCACAGACACGCGCCACGTAATCGGCAATGGCCGGTGGCACGGGCAAGGCATAGGTTGTGAGGCGCATGCAGACCGGGGCGAAATACGCATCAGCCACAGAAAACTCGCCAAACAGCATCGGCCCACCGTGCTGCGCCAACAGTTCTTGCCACATCGCCACCAGTCGTGCCACATCGGCGCGCACCGCGGGTTTGTCGCGCCAGATCAGGGCGCCCGTGTCGGCCAGCGAGGCCTCGATGTTCATCGGGCAGTTGCCGCGCAGGCCGGTGAAGCCCGCGTGCATCTCGGCACACACGCTGCGGGCCCGCGCACGGGCCGCCTTGTCGCGCGGCCACAGGCGTTTGTTGGGGAATTGCTCGGCCACGTACTCGGCAATGGCCAGCGTGTCCCACACCACCAGGTCACCGTCCACCAGCACCGGCACCTTGCCAGTGGGGGTGACGGCATCCACGGCGCTTCGGAAGGTGGAGCCGGCGGCGAAGGAGTCAAAGCGGACCATGACTTCGTCAAAGTCAATGCCGGCCTGTGTCAACAGCACCCAGGGGCGCATGGACCAGGAAGAGTAGTTTTTGTTACCGATGTAGAGCTTGAGCATGTAGTCCTCCAAAAACTCCATGCTAGCGGTTCAGACCGCCGTGATTGATGAAATCGCCGCGCGGATTTGATGCGTGGGCCGACACCAGAGCCCGGGCCCGGACGACGCGGGGATAATCCGGCTCACATTAAAGGGAGTATCTGGATGAGCGCAATGTTGAAAAGTGCGGCTGTCGCACTGGCGGTGGTAACAGTTTTGGTGAGCAGCGGCTGCGCGGTCATTGCGGTGGCCGACGCGGTGGTCACCACGGCGGCCGTCGTGGTCAAGACCGGCGTCAAGGCGACCGGCGCTGTGATCGGCGCCGTGATCCCGGACTGATGTCAGGGCAGGTCGCGGTTCACTTCCGTTGCTGTCGCATCACGCGGTCCGACCATGCCCAAGCGGGTTTTCAGTGACTGCGGTTGCCCGGTGATGAGGGCTGCGTAGTTGGTCGTGTTGGACAGCACTTTCTTCACGTAATCGCGCGTCTCATTGAAGGGTACGTTCTCCGCCCAGATGGCTGCTTCCAGCACCGGCCCACCGGTCTGGCCACGCCAGCTGCGGGGGCGGCCGGGACCGGCGTTGTAGGCCGCCGCCGCCATGGGCATGGAGCCTGCAAAGTCGTCCAGCACCAGCTTGAGGTAGCCGGTGCCAATGGCGATGTTGGTGTCCCGGTCATTGATCTGATGCGGTTTGAAGTCGGTCATGCCGATTTTCTTGGCCGTCCAGCTGGCGGTGGGCGGCATGACCTGCATCAGGCCGGAGGCGCCCACGCCGGAGCGGGCGTCCATGATGAAGCGGCTTTCCTGCCGGATCAGGCCGTACACATAAGCGGGGTCCAGCCCGATCTGGTTGGCACGCTGGACAACGGCGTTTTTGTGCGGCATGGGAAACCGCTGCGCAAAGTCAATCACGTTTTTGGTGCGCTCGCTGGTGTTGATGCAGCGGTCCCACACCTGGTGCTGGCAGGCCAGATCGGCCGCAGCCAGCAGTTCGCGGTCACTCATGCCGCCGTTTTGGTGCAGGTTGGTGGCGTAGTTCCACTCACGCACGCCTTCGCTGCGCAGACCCACTTGTATGGCGTACAGGCTGCGGGCGAGCGCGGGGTTTTGGACGGCGTTGGTTTTTTCCTCCACGGTCAGGGGCTCCGGCGAGGCGGGCGTGGTGATGCGCAGGCCCAGTTCTTCCAGGGCCAGTTGCTCGTAAAAACCACGCACGCTGGCAATGCCTTCCAGCAGGCGGCGCGCCTCGGCTCGCTCGGTTTCGCCTTTGGCCAGCTTCAACAGTGCGCGCGCACGCCAATACACCCAGGTGCTGTCCTTTTGCTGGGTTTCGCTCATGGCGGCGATGCTGCTGGCGACTTGCTCCCAGTCGCCGGCGCGCAGCATGGCGCGGGCTTTCCAGGCCAGCTGGTCGTCATGCATGAATTGGTCTTGCTGCCCTTTCAGGAAATAGCCTACCGCGCGGTCTGACAGGCGCATGGCGGAGCGCTTGCCAATGACGCCCCAGATCCAGCTGCGTTCTTCTTGCGTGAGCTGGGTTTTCCAGCGCAGTTTGTCCACTTCAATGGCGGCGGCATCGGGGTCTTTCACGGCCAGGCGGATCAGGGCCAACGTGACCAGTTCCTTGCTGCGTGAGCGCAAGGCCAGCAACTTGCCTTCCAGGTATTGCTCGGGCGCGGCATAAATAGCGCTGGCCGTGTTGGCCCATTCCGAGTCCAGCAAGCCCACGGCCTGGGTGGCCACGCGTTGGCTGTCGTTCTCCATGCCCAGGCGGGCACGCAGCCAGATGGTGTGGGGTTTGAGTTTGCCTGCCTTGACTTGTTGGTCTGCCGCGGCGGCACAACCTTCGTCGGCGTCTTTTTGCGCGAGCCACAAGGTCTCGACCTGGCGCGCCACGTCGACGTCGCGGGGTTTGTCGCCTGCCAGCAGGGCATAGCATTTGAGGGAGCGGTCGTCCTTCATGCGGAAATTGGCGTACTCCGCCATGAAGGTGCCCCAATCACGGCGCTGGCCCAGCAATTGCAGCCATTCATTGCGCAGTCGGTCTTCCTGGTAGGTGCCGGCGTAACGGGTGAAAAAGTCCTGTACCTCACCCGGCGAGGCGGTGTCGAGCCGGGCCTTGAGTTCCCAGTAGGCCGCCCAAGGCTCGAGTGCGTTGCCGCGTACCTGGGGCAACAGGGCGGTCAGGCGCTTGCGGTCGCCCTTTTTGAAGGCCTGGTTCATTTCCAGAACTGTTTCGTCGGACGGGCTCTTGGCGCCAGTGCGCGACTGGGCGTGCGCCGGAAGCGTGGCGGAAATGGCGAGTGACCCCAGCAGGGAAATCGATGTCAAAATGGTGTGAAACTGCATGTGGGGATTATGGATAATTCTGACGAAAAAAGGGCTCTTGAAAAAAAGGCCCTGCGCAAGCTTCTCATTGAACAACGTCTTAACCTCCCGGATCGTTCGCAACGCGCTGATCTTTTGCAGCGTGTGATGCGAATCTGGTTGGTGGGCCGACCGGATGCCGTGATTGGGGCCTATTGGCCCATCAAGGGCGAATTTGACCCACTACCCGCCTTGCATCGCTGGAAGGAAGACGGCGAACTGATTGACCAACCGCAGCCTAGACGCATTGGACTGCCGGTGGTCGACAAAGTTCACAAAACCATGACTTTTCATGCGTGGTACCCCGGCTGCCCCATGGAAGAGGATGCCTACGGCATTCCCAAGCCCAAAGACACCGAGGTGATCATGCCCACGCTGCTGTTTGTGGCGTGTGTGGGTTACGCCCCGGGCGGCTACCGGCTGGGTTATGGCGGTGGTTTTTATGACCGCATGCTGGCGACGCTGGAGCCGCGTCCGCTGACGGTGGGGCTGGGTTTTTCCAACGGGTTCCTGCCCGACTTTGAGCCGCAGTCCCACGACATGCCGCTGGATGCCATCCTGAACGACAACGGCGTGGTCTGGCCGGTCTAGTTCGGTCTGGCGTTCAGTCCAGCCCGTCCATGGTGTCCGGGTCGGGCACATCCCCAATGGCCACGCGGGTTAACGCGGCCTGCGCCTGCAGCCAGGTGCAAAACGCCACAATTTCAGGCCGGGCTGCCGAGCGTGGCCCGACGATCAGCCAGTACACCATTGGTGATTCCAGCCGCATGCCGGGCAAGACTTCGACCAGGTCGCCCGAGGCCAGGCTGTCGGCCACGAGCGGCATGCGCGCCAGCGCCACGCCTTGACCCGTGAGTGCGGCTTGTGCAATCTGGTGCGCGTAGTTGAAATACAGCCAGCGCTTGGGCTCCAGCTTGGTGATGTGGTTTTCGTCCAGCCAGCGCCGCCAGGTCAGCCATTCCAGATTCTGCGTGCGGTGCGCGTCGCTGGCTTCAATTAAACCAAACTGTGCCAGATCAGCACCCTTGTGGAGCGCCGGTCCGCTCTTGAGCAGCCAGGGGCTGGCCACGGGTGTGAGTTGCTCGCCAAACAGGCGAATGGCATGGGCGGGTGCCTGGGCTGTCCGTGCGTAGCGCAGCGCCACGTCCACGTCGGCCGTTTCCAGGTCCACTGGCACGTCGCTGGCATCAATGCGAATGTCGATGTCCGGGTGCTCACTTTGAAACGCCTCCAGCCGGGGAATGAGCCACATGGACGCAAAGGAGGCCCAGGTGGTGATCGTCACGCTTTTGCGCCCGGTACTGCGCCGGATTTGTCGCACCGCCCCGTCCAGCCGCTCCAGTGAGGGCATCACGGCGCGCAACAACTGGGCGCCTGCGCTGGTGAGTTCGACGGCCCGCGTGTGGCGCAAAAACAGGCTGACACCCACTTCGTCTTCCATGGACTGAATCTGGCGGCTCACCGCGCTTTGGGTGAGCGACAGTTCTTCGGACGCAGCCCGAAAGTTGAGGTGGCGTGCCACCGCCTCAAACGCCCGCAAGTGGCCCACCGAAATGGGACGGGTGCGCAGATGGTTGTCGGAGGGGTGCATGAGCAAGGGTCGAGTTGAATTGATTGATGCGATAACGGTATGAATAGCTTACCCCGATTTCATTGGACCCATCTGCTTGTTGCGGCGATCATTCATGCCAATCCAACGAAATCAGGAGCTGTCATGAATTCACTGTTAAAGCGTAATGCGCATCAATCTGTTCGCAATTCCGTTGCCTCGCGTTGCCAGATGCTGGCGCCCGGACAAGCGCTCACCCTCCAGGCGCAGCAGGCGGGTTGGCTGCGCGTGAGCGACGGCCGGGTGTGGGTCACGTTGGAGGGGCCACATGCGGGGCCTGCCAATGACCGGGGCGACTGGTTTTTGACTGCCGGTGATGAACTGGCCTTGTTGGCGGGCCAGCGGGTCGTGATGGAGTCCAGCGGTGCGACCGCCAACTTGTCTGCCGGCTATGAATGGGTGCCCGCGGCGGTGGGTGTGGGCGCGTTTGCAGAACTGAGCCAGGCATTGGGTCTGGTGGCTCGCGCCGCCAAACGGCTTATGGCCGAGTGTTTCGGCGTGCGGCAGAAGTCTTCGGCTTCTTGCCAGCTGCGGCTGCTGTCGTAGCAGGCCGCTTGGGTTTGGTTTTGGCCGGGGTTTGCCTGGCTTTCAAGGCGCATTCCAGCGCCAGCCGAGCCCAAGGCGCCATGGCGTCAGGTGACTCCATGGCCTCATCCGGCACGCTGTAGTAGTTCATGCCCCGGGTGACTGGCACGCCGTCTTTGGTCGAGGTGTAGGTGAACCGCGCACACCCGGCCGCTTCCCTCTGGCTGCGGCTGGGGTCGTCGGCTTTCAGCCACAGCTTGTCGCCCGAGCCCAGGTCCGCAATGATCGCAATCGTCAACCCGCCGGTGCTGATGCCCCAGCCGCCGAACATCTTCTTGGGCGTGCAAGCGCCTGTGCTGGCCAGCAGTTCGCAGCAGTAGTCGGCAAAGTCACGGGTGGCGGTCATGGGGGATTATGGAGTTGAGGGGCGTCGAGGCATTGGACAGGGTTGCTTTATTGAGTTAGCAGCTTAAATCAGGTGGAGACTAAGTTGACGCGCGCCGAAACCCTAGAGGCTGTGAGTGGAGCAAAAGGAGGGAGTGAAGCTGCAACGGATCAAGGGTGAATCGGCTGCTAATAGGAGCCTGCTAGCTCCATGAGTTGTTCATGAATGGAATTTATCAGCACCAACTTGCGCGGAGGCTAAAAAGCGTGCCATAATTGAGGGCTTCGCTACTGACACTTGATAAAAGTGTGGTGGCAAGAGCAGAGGCTGATTCAAGAGTTGGCTGATGCGGGTTTTGAGACTTTTGTGTTTTGGGATTTCGAAGAAATTTGGAGATGGAAAAAGTTAAAAAACTTTGATAACGCAGTCAAAAGCGTGTCATAATTCAAGGCTTCGCTGATCACAGTGAAGCGAGAAAAGCGAGACGAAAGTCGAGTTTTTGATCAT
>NZ_JBWMAW010000017.1:0-92811 GCF_056521395.1 Rhodoferax sp. LS1R11 | reverse complement strand
CCAACGCAACGGGCAAGCCAGATTCATGAACTGCTGCCGCACCGCTGGCAACCACAAAGCTAGCTCGGTAAAGCAGGACTGCAATGCGCAGTCAATATGGGTTCACCGCATGCTTACCCTCGTAACTGTCGGCTGTCGGATCAACTGGATCAATGTCATCGTTCATTACGGTACCTTCTTTTTTGCCGCCATGCGCTTTTTCAAGGTAGCCAGTGCCAGCTTGGTGTCGCTGCCACTTTTATCGTGTTCTAGCGCCGCCAAAAACTCATTTAGCTCACGTTCCATTTCGCGGTACTGATAAAACTGAGAAGCCGCGACCAGTGCAACGGTCATCTTCCCATGTTTTGTTACAACTAACTCGCGGCCACCCATCACGTCCTCAATGACACGGGACAACCCAGAGCGCGCATCCGAGAACGGAATAAGCTCATCCGTCGAAAAATTCATACCGATTTGGCCATCAAAAAGTGAGCAGAAATTTGTACAAATTTTACGCGCAAACCGATTTTTCAACAAATTTCTGAAAATATCTGGGAGTTGCTTATTTTTTAAGCAATTCCGCCATATTTACTGTTTTGCTGGATAACCACCAGAACGCGGTTTTTTAGCTCAGTTGAGGGGTTCAAAGTGCCAGTTGAGGGGTCAATACGGCCACTTTCACGCTGTCAATTGGCATATTTAGTCGCTTTTATATACTAAAAATTGCATAAAGCTGTTAAAATACAGCTATCGGTTGTCAATATAAAGAAATTGCGGTTTTCACTGTGTTTCAGAGTCACCGATGGTTAATTGAGCAAGCCTAGACAGCCTGTCTCACCCATCCCAAAAACGTTCTGTTTTAGGGACGCTGCCTAGCATCACCGGGCAGCAAAGATTTCCACCCCGCATACGAGCCTGAACTGTGTGCCTGATCGCCTCCAAGCATCGGGCTACTTTCGCTCGTCTGTACCCGATGAACCTGTTGACCTGGCTAAACCGCGCAGGCGGCTGGACTGGGTCTGGAAACCGACATGAGCCCAAAACAAAGAGGTAGCGTCGATGATGATGCTGCCCCAAATGCAGACCCGACGGTTGCTCCTTATGGCGTGCCGCCCCATCCTGCAAATGAAGCCTATGCCAAGTGCGTGGCCGCTGTCCTGATGAAGACCATAGGTATGAACCTGAGCAGCATCACCACCAGTGAGAATTTTCCATGGGCTGCCATCCAGATCAGGGACCACTTTGCCGAACAGTTTGGTGACCAAATTGAAGCACCTGCCACGCCGAATGCGCCGAAGTTTTTACTGCCACCTGAGCAACGTGTCACCCCGGTGATAGTACCTGCGGCCTTTCGCTACCGACTAGGTTCACTGGAACTCGCGACACCTGATCAGGCATGTGCGGTGGTGCGAAATCTGGATTGGTTAACCGACGCCTTTTACTTAAGCCAAGCGGAGCGGAAGGTATTGCTTTGGACCTATGTGGCGAATTCCCAGATGCCCCCCGTTATTGAGGGTGTGATGTCCGAGATTCAGTTCTGCAATGAACGCCAAGCCCATGCCGCGCTGTCGTTGCTGTTGGATGAACCCGAATCTGACGTTGCGAAATGCTTTGCTGCCCCCTGTCGTTTACGTGGAATGCGGCTCATTGATTCGCACCTTTGGCGGTATCCGCTGACGCTGGACAGTTTCTTTCAAGGTACGGAGAACCTAACCGATGTGCTGGAAGTCGTTCATTACAGCCGCGCCGGAATGATTCAACGCCTGTCAGAACTGTCCTTGTACTGGTCAATGTTGCCCGACGCTGGTGTCCCAAACGAGCAGCTTTTTAGGTGGTTCAAGCCTGCAATGGCTGAGGCGTGTATTGCCACGGTCAATGACCAGCCACTGTCGGCGGCTCACATCTCAGAACTGGTGTGGTGGTTGATTGGCTACCGAATGCCCGCCGAACAGTTTGAACCACTGGCAGGAAACATTGATTTCGTGACCATTCAAAAGGCCATTCAACGCTGCTGCATAGAGCGCAGCCAACTTGATCAAGGCGTCACTCAATTGGCCGTCTTGCAGGCGCTTTACGCCGCTGTGCCGTAACCATTTAGCAAGTACCGCTGACACCGCCGATCCCGGCGATGTGCAGCACCAATTCTTTCACCGAGTGCTCTCGAATCCACGGACCTGTGGAGGGAAACACTCGCCCATCAATTTTTCAATAGAGGAACATGTCATGAAATGCACCACAACTGACGATGCGAGTTCACAAACGCCAGTCACGATCATCTCAAATTCAGTACGTTTTTCACTGGGGCAAGTTGTTGCAACACCCGGCGCATTGGCATTACTTCAAGCCACAGGACGTAGTGCCGCCAGCCTGCTTGCACGCCATATGCATGGTGATTTCGGAGATACCTGCCGGGACGACTCAGCTTTGAATGAACTGGCAATCACTGACGGCTCCCGAATCATGAGCGTTTACAGGCTTGTTGACGCGGAAAAGCTCAAGGCCACGCCGAAGCAAAAGCGAGCCGATTTACCCACTGTCTGGGTCATCACCGATGGCACGAACGACGATGGAAAACGTGAATACACAACGTTGCTGCTGCCAGAGGACTACTGATGGCAACCAGCCCTCGACCCAAAGAAGTAAAAGTGGCCTATCGGTTTCAGCGCGTCTATGCAGATTTGCAAACTGGACACGCACTAACCGTCAAGGCGACCAGAGCGGAACCAGTCAGACCGTTTATGCAGCAATCAGATTTGGATGGGGCCTGTGGCGTTCATCTCACCGCCATCATTGTTTCAATCTACGGACTTGCAAAGCCAAGTGCGCTACATGAAATGGGGCGGCGCAAGTTCGGACTTGCGGCAGAAATATTCAGCGCGTTCAAGCACACATATTTCACTGGGGTACACGCTGCGGAGTGGGTGGAACTGTTCAACGGCTTGCACCTGCCACTGCAAGTGACCTCCAAGTTCGGCGAGGAAGACAACGCCGATGGTCACGCGGTGGAGTGGTTGATGCGTGGCGAACTGGTGGCACTGGCGTTCGCCTCGGTCCAACACCAAAAGACCAAACATTGGAGTTTGGGCATTGGCATAGAGGGCGCTGTGATCGACAAGATTCACAGACCGGACACGATATTGCTGCTCGATCCCAGTGCGTCAGAACCCAGCTTTCAGGCGTTCAATGCGCGGATGCGGATACCCGTGTCTGGTGCTGGCGGTCGCAGTGCCAAGTCAAATCTGGTCAAGCCTTCGGATGCCGGAAAGCGCAAGCCCGTGACATGGCTCTATGAGTCGATGGAATGGAATGCCGAAGAAGTAAGGCTATTGGCCGCAGTTCGGATACGTCGAACTGACACCAGTTAGCGCAGCGGCGAACGGCGCGACCCCTGTTTACGTTCGCCATTTGCTTCGAGAGAAGCTTCATTGGCACGGCGTTTGACGGGTTGTTTGCGCGTTCGCTGCTTGGATAAATGCACCTCAAACCCGGCGACTAACTCCGAAGTTGGCAACCCCAGTGGCTTGGACAGCGCCATAAGCAACAGCAGCGTTGGACTGGCAAGCCCCCGCTCAAGCAGCGACACGTAAGTGCGATCAATCGCGGCATCGAACGCCAGCTCCTGCTGGGACTTGTTGCTCTCAATCCGAACCTCTTTTAGGTACTCACCAAACGCCACGGAAAGCGGGTGTCTTTCAGACGCAACTTTCTTCTTGGGTTTGGCTTTATCAGAGGTGGAATTCATTGACGCGAAGATGCGTCATTGAAGGATATATAGCGACGGAGTTAATGCTGCATTGTCATGTCAGAATCTTACTCTGACGAGTAAACACCTCATTGATCTAAAAACAGAATGGAAACCTTTATGGGAGCGATAACAAATGTGGGCGTAAGCATGTCTGTGCTGCTTGCACTAACCGGATGTGGAAACAAGACACCCTCATGTACCGACCCGGCAGCGGTCGATCTGGTGAAGACGATCTACCAGCAAACCTTCGATAAGGAACTGTCGGCCATGAGCGATGAGCGCAAGCAACGGGTTCAGTACACCGCCAAGGACACGAAGATTTCGGTGGATTCCATCAGAACGGCCAGTGCTGACGATGCGGTGGGCAAGAGAACCTGCGAAGCGCAGTTGATAGCCACGGTTCCGGCAGATGCGGTACCTACCGTTCCAGAATTGAAAAACCAGTTGCGATCAATCTACGACGCTCAGGGTGTCAGCATGGACGGCACGGCCATCAAGGGCCAAGTGACGTACACGGCTCAACGCACGCAAGACAAAGGCGAATTGTTGGTTTCACTGGTGGGGCATATGCCAGTCATGAGCTATCTCCATGACATTGCGATGTTCAGAGTCTGGGACAAGGGTGTACCGACCACACCAGATGCCACGACCAAATCATCGGCCTCATCGGTGAACTGGAGCAGCCTTCTTGGTCAGTCTGCATCTGTGGCGCTGAGTGATGCAGTCGTCAGTAACCAGTTCAAGGCCCTGCTTGGTGACAAGTACCCGGTATTCCAAACCAACATGGAAGTCGCTGGGGAGCTTCATGCTGAGGACGGCAATCTGATCGTCGGCAGCGGAAACGCTCCCCACGACGGTGGCACCAATGAAGCCATGTTCGCCGTCAACACGGCCACAGGCAAGTATTACGCGGTGCTTTTCACCGATGGCAAGTCGTTCAACGCATTTGGGGTGGCAAACATGCGCGAGTTGCCAGCGCCTTTACTTCAATGGTTTCAAAACAAAGGCGGTAAATTGTGAAGCACACCTTCAATCTCATTTGGACAGTATCAGTCCTGGCATGTACTGGTGCTGTAGCGGCTCCACTTGCAGACCTTACTGGTGGGCAGACTGGTCGTATTGAGTTTCAAAGCATCAACACGCAAGATATGTGGCAGTACGCCCGCAAGAACACCAGCAACACCACTCAGCAGACGGTATGGGGCGATCTGCTGATGCCAAAGACCGTGAGTGGCAAAGTACCAGCGTTGGTCATCATGCACGGCAGCGCGGGTGTGGAACCGTGGGCTTACGACTTGTGGGCGGCACGCTTGAACCCTGCTGGTGCGGCCGTGTTTGTGGTGGACAGCTACAAGCCACGAGGTGTTGACGGTACATCCACGAATCAACTGGATACAAAGGTCACTATGCCGTCGCAGGTTGCTGATGCGCTCAATGCCCTTCGCGTACTGGCAACCCATCCTCAAGTTGATGCCAGCCGTATCTACGTGATTGGTATGAGCCGTGGCGGCAATCCTGCCTTTTACTCAGCTTGGCCGATGTACCAAGCGGCGGTGAACACCAATGGAGCGAAGTTCGCTGGTCACATCCCCATGTATCCAGGCATGTGCAACATTCGCTACCGTGCCGATGAGAATGCCAAGGCCACGGCTCCGATCTTCTTTGCCTTACCTGATCGTGACCGTGAAGACTATCAGGATGTGGCCGTGTGTGAGCGTTACGCCAAAGAACTTGAGGCGGCAGGAAATCAAGTGACCGTCAAGGAATATAAAGGCACTTACCACGCTTGGGACGGTGGCGGTCGCAGGTTCCGATACGAAAACGGACAACACAGCGGCAAGCAGTGCGACTTGGAATTGCAGATGACTTCTGTGATGGGTGGTGGGCTTGGCAAAAATGCCAAAGACCTCAAGTCAAACCGCGAAATAAAAACCTTTGACGAGTGGAATACGGCGGTTCGAGGCTGCATGACCAGCGTGCGCGCTCGCATAGGTGGCGATGCCGCACAAACCGATGCGGTTGTAGAGGATGTACTCAAGTTCATGGGTGTCCGCTAATCAACCAAGAAGGGCGGCTTTTGTAAGGATGCAGATAGGTGATTTGACTCGGAGGTGAGGGCAGGGCGCTCGCCTCATTGCCACAGACAGATTGACAAGGTATGTGTGCGAAAATCCAAGCAACAAAGGAAGAGTCGCTTTTGTCTGAAAGAGTGCCGTTTTGCTTTGACGGTAAATGAGACGGTATAGCCACTTTTCCGAACTTTTAACAAAGGCTCAATAGTGAGTATCACCATCCAATGTCGTTCATTTTCAAAAACTTGTTGACGATTGAGTGGGAATAAGCGGGCCAGCAAGCCATTCACAAGGCAGGCTATGTATTTACCTCCGCAGTTCAAGTCAAAAAATGGTCTGGATGCGATCGAGCTTATACGCAGCCATCCATTTGCGAGCCTGATCAGCGTGGACGACGAAGGCCTGCCCTTTGTCAGCCACATCCCACTTCACCTTGAGATACATGGCGATCAACATGTGTTGCTGGGCCATGTCGCCAAACCCAATCCTCACTGGCGTTACTTGCAGAAACGCCCTAAGGCGCTGGCTACATTTTTGGGTCCGCATGCCTACATGTCGCCACAGGTCTACCCCGACCTCGCTCGGGTGCCCACCTGGAACTACCTCGCAGTTCATTGCACCGTAGAGGCCGCTCTGGTCGAAGTCCCGGCGAAAAAGGATGCGCTACTCAAAAAACTCATCGGAGACCATGAACCGGCCTACGCCGAGCAATGGCGCAGTTTGGGAGATGAGTTTGCGCAAAAAATGCTGGCAGGCATTGTCGGCTTTGAATTGCGGATGACGGATCTGCAATGCAAAGTAAAAATTAACCAGCACAGGCCGGAGGCGCACGAGTCGATGCAGGCGATGTATGCCTCAGGCAATGAAAACGAGCGTGCTTTGGCCCAGTGGATGACGCATTTGGGACTCCATACGCCCACATGATGACCGACGCCGATTTCATGGCGTTGGCACTTGGCCAGGCCTCGGACGCCATGAACGCCGGTGAAGTGCCAGTCGGCGCCGTGGTGGTCAGGGCAGGGCAGGTGATCGCGGTCGGTCGCAATGCCCCGATTGGCCAGCATGACCCCAGCGCCCACGCAGAAATTGTGGCCTTGCGCGCAGCTGCGCTTGCGCTGGGCAATTACCGACTGGACGATTGCGAACTGTTTGTTACCCTGGAGCCTTGCGCCATGTGTGCCGGGGCCATGCTGCACGCCCGGATGAAACGCGTTGTCTTCGGTGCGCCGGACCCCAAGACCGGCGCAGCGGGGTCGGTACTTGATTTGTTCGCGACACCCCAGTTGAACCACCACACCCGTGTACAGGGTGGCGTGCTATCCGCTCAATGTGCATCCATGTTGCAACAGTTTTTCAAAGCCCGGCGCAGGGAAACAGCGCGGTTGAGCAGCCCGGTGCGGGACGACGCTTTGAGAACACCAGACGAGTGCTTTGCGAGCCTTCCAGGCTACCCCTGGCCCGCTCAGTACCTCAGCGATTTGCCTGCTTTGGGTGGCCTGCGCATGCATTACCTGGATGTGGGGCCGCGTGATGCACCATTGACCTACCTTTGCTTGCATGGCAACCCCACTTGGAGTTATCTCTATCGGAAAATGATTCCGATTTTCCTCGGCGCTGGCAGCCGTGTTGTGGCACCCGACCTCATTGGATTCGGCAAGAGTGACAAACCCAAAAAGGACGGGTTTCATACCTTCACCTGGCATCGCCAAGTGTTGCTCGAATTCGTTGAACGACTCAATCTGAAAAACATCGTTCTGGTCGTGCAGGACTGGGGAGGCTTGCTGGGGTTAACGTTGCCAATGGCCGATGAGACACGCTATGCGGGCCTCCTGGTGATGAATACGACACTGGCCACGGGCGAATCGCCATTGCCTGCGGGCTTCCTGAATTGGCGCGACATGTGCGCCAAAAATCGTGAGTTTGACATTGCGCGCCTGCTTGCCCGTGGCAACCCAAACCTGAGCGAGCAGGAATGCAAGGCTTACGCAACACCCTTTCCAAATGCGGGATATCGTGCCGCAACACGGGCATTTCCGCCTATGGTGCCGGAGTTTCTGGATTCGGACGGTGCCGACACTTCGCGACAGGCTGGCAATTTCTGGCGCGACCGATGGCATGGGCAAGCCATGATGGCGATTGGCCGTCAGGACCCCGTGTTGGGCTTACCCGTGATGCGCGAGCTTCAACAACTGATTCACAACTGCCCTGAGCCTATGATCGTTGACGAAGCAGGACACTTTGTGCAGGAACTTGGCGAGCCGATTGCGCAAGCCGCCATTCAGTATTTCGTATCGACTCCAACCCATTGATTTCTCCGTGAACAAAAAGCACATCTATATCTATTCGCCCTCGGGCGCCGTCCGTGACAAAGCGGCGTTCAAACGCGGTGTTGCCCGCCTGAAAAAACTCGGCCATGAGGTCGAAATTGACGAGGCCGCACTAGCGAGTCATTTGCGTTTTGCCGGCGATGACGAGACCCGCCTGGCAGCCATTCACCGGGCCGCAGCCAGTGGGGCCGATGTGGCGTTGATTTCTCGCGGTGGCTACGGGTTGACGCGAATCCTGCCCGGCATTCACTACAAGAAAGTTGCAAAAGCCATTGAGGCGGGCATGCTGTTCGTCGGCATCAGTGACTTCACGGCTTTCCAAAGCGCTGTGTTGGCACGCACCGGCGGCATCACCTGGGCTGGCCCAGCGCTGTGCGAAGGTTTTGGTGTGGGCGGCAAGCCCGTCCAGGTGGATGGGAACGGCCATGGCGAGGCGCCAATGCCAGACGACATCATGGAAGCCTGTTTTGATGACCTCGTCACAGGCCAGGGGGAGGGGGCTGGCTGGCGTCAGAATCGTGAGGCACCGCAGGCCGCTATCAAAACAATAGCACCCTCCGCAAACAGAGAGGGCGCCAAGACAGACTATTGCATAAAGAATTCAGTGCTTTGGGGTGGCAATCTGGCCATATTGACGTCGCTGCTTGGCACGCCATACTTCCCCGATATCAAAGGCGGTATCCTGTTTCTGGAAGACGTGGCAGAGCATCCTTACCGCATCGAACGCATGCTCACTCAATTGCTCCATGCAGGCGTTCTGGGTCGCCAAAAAGCCATCGTCATGGGGCAATTCACCGACTACAAATTGGTGCCGCATGACCGGGGCTATAAATTGCAGACAGTAGTGGAATGGTTGCGTCAGCAGATCAAAGTGCCAGTCCTCACCAATTTGCCCTACGGCCATGTAGCCACCAAAGTGGTACTGCCGGTTGGGGCCCAGGCCGATTTGATGGTGGAGGGGCGTGATGCCTTACTCTATTGGGGCCATCCGGCTTAAGCCTGACTTTTTGCCTTGTACCAAGTGTGCAAAGTTCCCTGTATTGCGTCTAGATAGATGGACTTCGTTTTCAAATGGGCTTTCATTGCCTTTAAACTAGGAATAAGCAAAATATAAGGACTTAGAGGGCATGGGCGTTCAAAAAACGGTTGTTTTTACCGATCTGTTCGGTAGCACAAGTGCATTTGAAGCGCTGGGAAACGTCATGGCGACCAAGGCTGTGACACAGGTGACGACATGGATCGCCACCGTTATCGAGTCACACGGTGGCTATGTCGTCAAGATGCTGGGCGATGGCGTACTCGCCTTGTTCGAAGACAACGCATCGGCGATCAGCGCCGTGGTTGAAATTCAGCGCAAGCATCAAAAACACATTGCCCAGATCCCCCCTGCAAATCATCTCCCTATTCGTATCGGCGTCGCCAGTGGGGATGTTGAAATTGTGGCGGGCGATTGCTACGGTGATGCTGTGAATGTCGCAGCTCGTCTCAGCAGCCTCTCGGGTCCTCATCAGATTTGGGCCAACAGTTCGGCGCTTGAGCAAGCTGATGAATCAGACGGCGTACGATTTCGTATTCTGGGGCCCATCAGTATTCGCGGTCGGGCAGAACCTTGTACGGTCTACCAGGTTGAGTGGCAGGAAGATGTTGGGTCAGGTTTTCTGACCATGCAGGCGGCGCTTGACCCCATGCACGATATTGTCGATACCGACGTCTTGGGTGGGCAGATCGAATTGTCCTGGCTTGAATTGCGCAAAAACTTCATGTCGTTCGAGCTGCCTATTCACATCGGCCGTATCCATCAGGTCGAGTTTGTTGTCAACGATCCGCGAGTCTCTCGAACTCATGCCCGCGTTGACTGGCGCAATGGAAGTGTCTACCTGACTGACGTAAGCACCTATGGCAGTTGGGTACGTTTCTCGGGCACAGGTTCAGACCTGTTACTACGCCGGGATGAGTGTGTTCTGCATGGACGAGGGGAAATAGCCTTGGGTTCTCCATTTTCCGATTTGAGCGCACCAACCATCAGCTTTGCAGTCAGCTAAAAGGCGTTATTTGGAATCTGCGCCCGGCATCATCTTATTAACATAATATACATCGTATCAAGTACGATCCAGCACTGGATTACCAAGATCCTTTAGGGCTCAAGGCCCTGACGAAGGCAGCGATGATCTCTGCAGAATCGGCACGCTCGGCCTTTTGGGCAAAGTCAATGGCTGTCAGACCCTGGTCATTCTTGAGCAAGGGGTCGGCACCAGCCTCCAGCAACAACTTGACTGCCAACGGTGTGCCGTAATGGGCGGCCATCATGAGCGGCGTTGTGCCATTGGGCGATGCGGCGTCAATGTAGGCATGGTTCTCCAGCAAAAGACGCATCACATCCAGATGTCCATGCGTGGCGGCGTAATGCAAAGGCGCCCAACCTGGCTTGTTGACGTCGGCGCCTTTAAGGATGAGCTGGTTGCAGACTTCAAGCAGCCCTTGCAGGGAAGCCAGCATCAAAGGGCTTTCCTCGTTCAGGGTGCGGGATTCAACCTGCGTGGCGGGCCAATCCATCAGCACAGCCGCCACGTGAAGCGATGGCTCACGAAGGGCAATGAGCAGGCCATGCTCACCTTGGGGACTGAGCGTATTGGCATCAAAGCCACGCTGGAGCAAGCGGGTGATGGTGCTGGGCTCATCCCGTTTGATGGCAGAGAAAAAATCTTCGTAGGATCCTGCATGGGCAGAAGAAAATCCATAAAAAACAATAAGATAAATGACACTCTTAATGTAATTTATCATGTATCCCGAGCCTCTAAAATTCATACCAGGACGCCTTTGAACAGCCTGTCGAAGTTGCGACTGGTCACCTCTGCAATATGCTCAACCGGGCATTTCTTGATCTCGGCAAGCTGTGCCGCCACATAGGGCACGTAAGACGGATTATTGGTCTTACCACGATAAGGCGCAGGCGCCAGGTACGGACTGTCGGTCTCGATCAACAGTCGATCCAGCGGCACAAATGCGGCTACATCACGCAAGTCCTGTGCATTCTTGAATGTCAGGATTCCAGAAAAAGAAATGTAAAAGCCCAGGTCCAACGCGGCACGGGCCACGTGCGCGGTCTCGGTAAAGCAATGAAAAACACCGCCCGCGCTCCCCGGTGAGCCGTCTTCGCCCTCTTCCCGCAAAATCGCCAAGGTGTCATCAGACGCACTTCGGGTGTGAATGACCAGTGGCTTATCGAGCTGGCGAGCCGCAAGGATGTGGGTCCTGAAGCGATCACGTTGCCAGGCCATGTCCGCCACGGTGCGATCGCCCAGGCGGTAGTAATCCAGCCCGGTCTCGCCAATACCGACCACACGCGGCATTTTACCCAGGGTCAACAGGTCTTGCAGGCTGGGCTCGGTGACCCCCTCGTTGTCGGGATGAACACCCACCGTTGCCCAAAAATTATCGTATTGGACCGCGAGCGCCTGAACACCCGCAAACTCCTCCAACGTGGTGCAGATGCACAGGGCCCGGTCAACCTGGGCCTCGCTCATGGCCAGGCGAATGGCCGGCATTTGGGCCAGAAGCTCCGGGAAAATCAGGTGGCAGTGCGAATCAGTGAACATGAAATGAGTCAGATAAAAACCAGGGTGGCGCCCAAAAACCAAGCGCAATGCCTAGATGGTTTGTGTGGGGCGATCGGAAGCTATGTGAGCCCCCAGAATTTCTTCAATCCTGAGCTTCAGGGTGCGGGACTTTTCGTCTTTGGGAAACTGGATGCCCACACCTTGCGTGCGGTTGTTGGAGGCTTTGGCCGGTGTGACCCACGCCACTTTGCCGGCGACCGGATACCGCTGCGGGTCATCCGGCAAGGACAACAGCACATACACATCGTCACCCAGACGGTATTCCCGCGAGGTGGGAATAAAGATACCGCCTTCAGAAAACAAGGGAATGTAGGCTGCATAGAGAGCCGACTTTTCCTTGATCGCCAGTTGAATGACGCTGGGGCGAGGGGTGTTGGGACTTGGATTGGACATGCGCGATTTCTAATGACTGGAGTTTAGGGCGATTTGGGCCTGGCTCGCCAACGCCTCAAGCATCAGGCCAGCGTTGAAGGGGTGCTCCACCGTGCGTGTGGTCTGCGCCAGAGCACGGGACCAGGCGGTCAAGCGGCTCACTGAACCGCCAACAGGCAAGTCCGCCGCTGCAAAAAATCGCGGGCTGGCGCCCATCTTGATCGCCAGAACGTCGTGGCAGACCTTGTGCAGGGCATCTACCGCTTGCGAAGGCGTCCAGTCTTTGAGCACACTAACATCACCGCGGGCCATGGCCTTGGGCAACTTGACCCAGGCTTGCGGATCGCGGCCCGATTGGGAAAACTGCAGGGCGTCTTCAGGTCGGCCACCCGCCGCGCGCAACATCACCTCGGCCTGGGCCAGAGGAATGCCCTTCTCCACCATCCAGGCCAAGGCGTCCTGAGCCGACGGCCAGACCATGGTGTGACCCAGGCAACGACTGCGAATGGTGGGGAGCAACTGGTGGGCAGCGTCGCTGGCGAGGACAAACTTGACATCGCCCGGTGGCTCTTCGAGCGTCTTGAGCAACGCATTGGCCGTGACGTTGTTCATGCGCTCGGCGGGAAACACCAACACGGCTTTGCCGCGGCCCCGGGCACTGGTGCGCTGGGAAAACTCGACCGCATCGCGCATCGCATCCACCCGAATCTCCTTGCTGGGCTTGCGCTTTTTGTCGTCAATGTCCGACTGGGCTTTTTCGCTAAGCGGCCAGCCCAGTTCCAGCATGACGGTCTCGGGCATCAGCACGCACAAGTCAGCATGGGCACGTACGTTGATGGCATGGCAACTGCCACACGCCCCACATGCGCCATGCGCGGTCGGTTTGTCGCACAACCAGGCACGAGCCAGCGCCATTGCCAGGTGGTACTGGCCCAGCCCCGACGGCCCGGCCAACAACCAGGCATGCCCACGTTGTGCAAGCAACTGCGTTGTTTGTGCGGCAATCCAGGGGGCCAGCGTGCTCATGCCAGCCAACCTTTGGCCTGGACCGCCTGCAGCACATCCAGCCAGACGGCTTCGCGTGAATTGTCGGCATTGATCCGGGCAAAACGGGCTGGGTCAATCGTCATGCGACTCAGATAACCGTTCGACACCCGCTTGAAGAACGCCACGGGCTGCGCTTCAAATTTGTCGGGTGCACGCGCACCGGCAAGGCGCGCAGCGGCTACTTCAGCAGCCAGATCAAACCAGACTGTCAAATCTGGTTGTCGAATGAAATCGGGGCCTAGCCCAGGTACCGCCTGCACCCATTGCTCCAAAATAGATAGCAAATTCAAATCAAACCCACGTCCACCGCCTTGGTAGGCAAAGGTGGCGTCGGTAAACCGATCGCACAAGACCACATCCCCGCGGGCCAGCGCAGGTTCAATCACTTGCTGCAGGTGGTCGCGCCGGGCGGCGAACACCAGCAAGGCCTCGGTCATGGCGTCCATGGGATCGTTCAATACCAGGGTCCGCAGCTTTTCAGCCAAAGGCGTACCACCGGGCTCGCGGGTCAGCGTCACCGCCCTGCCCCGGGCCTTGAAGGCCTGTGCCAAACCATCGATGTGAGTTGATTTTCCGGCTCCGTCGATGCCTTCAAAACTGATAAAAAGTCCGCCTGTTGCCATAGGTTGTTACTGTCCGCGCTGGTATTTGTTGACTGCCCGATTGTGCTCTTCAAGGCTGGCGCTGAAGTGGCTGGTACCGTCGCCGCGGGCCACAAAATACAGCGCCTTGGTGGGTTCGGGCTGCACCGCCGCCAGCAAGGCCGCCTTGCCTGGCATGGCAATCGGGGTAGGCGGCAGGCCTGCGCGGGTGTAGGTGTTCCAGGGGGTGTCGGTTTTGAGGTCACTGCGCCGCAGATTGCCGTCAAAGCGGTCTCCCAAGCCGTAGATCACCGTCGGATCGGTCTGCAACATCATGCCGATGCGCAGCCGGTTGGTGAAGACGCCCGCGATCATGCCGCGGTCGCTGCCCCGGCCTGTTTCCTTCTCGACAATGCTGGCGAGAATGAGCGCCTGCTCGGGTGTTTTGAGGGGCGAGTCGGGCAGGCGCTGAAGCCAGGCGGCTTCCAGCTTTTTGTCCATGGCCCGCATGGCGCGTTTGAGCACCGACAGATCACTGCTCCCTTTGGCGTAGGTGTAGGTGTCCGGGAAGAACCTTCCCTCGGGGTGCACGCCCGGCCTGCCCAATGCGGTCATGATCGAATCAGGTGACAACCCTTGTGATTCGGGATTGAGTTGCTCCGCTTTTGAGAGCGCCGCGCGCACTTGGGTGAATTTCCAGCCTTCAACCAGCGTGACGACGCGCAAGGACTCCTCCCCGCGCACAAGCTTTCGTAACAGACTGCGCGGCGTGGTGCCGCGTTCTATTTCATAGCTGCCGGCCTTGATCTGGCGGGCCTCACCCGACAGGCGAAACCACCAGTACAACAGGGCCGGATTGACCTGGACACCGGCCTCGTTCACGACTAGCGTCAGGCCGCGCACCGAGGTACCGGGTTCCACCGAAAGGTCGACCGTGTCGCTGGTCAGGCTCAGGTCATTGTTAAGCCACCAGACCACGCCGCCACCCAGCAGCACGGCCAGTAGCAACAATAAATTAAAGAGACGACGCACAGCCCTACAGCCTTCCTAGAAATCAAGGGAGGATGATAATTCACGCCATGAAAAACAAACTCAATGGCGTTGCCCCACTGACCCACCTTGGCGTGATTCGGGTGGAGGGCGAGGATGCCGGCAAATTTCTTCACGGCCAGTTGACGCAGGACTTTGCGCTGCTGGGCCTGTCCGAAGCACGCCTTGCAGCGTTTTGTTCCGCCAAGGGGCGTATGCAAGCCAGTTTTGTGGGCTTCAAGCGCAGCCACACCGAGATACTGCTGATTTGCAGCCGTGACATTTTGCCCGCCACGCTCAAGCGTTTGTCCATGTTTGTGATGCGGGCCAAGGCCAAATTGACCGATGCGACCGACGACTTCGCCCTTTTTGGGCTGGCTGGAGATACTATTGAATTAATAGCTACTCCCGCACAGCCCACCTGGGCTAAGGTCGATATTGGTACTATAAACGTTATCAACCTCTACCCGGCCGATGATGTGCGGCGTGCTTTGTGGGTCGCACCTGTAGGCGAGACAGCGCCCACAGGCCAGGCATTGAGCGAGTCAGACTGGAACTGGGGCGACGTGCGCAGCGGTATCGCCATGATCACCACGCCCATTGTTGAAGCCTTTGTGCCGCAGATGCTGAATTACGAATCCGTGGGCGGTGTGAACTTCAAGAAGGGTTGCTACCCGGGACAGGAAGTGGTGGCGCGCAGCCAGTTTCGAGGCACCTTGAAGCGCCGCGCTTACCTGGTGCATTCGGAATCGGCCATGACCGCTGGCGACGACGTGTTTCAGGCAGAAGACAACACGCAACCCTGCGGCACGGTCGCCCAAGCGGCGCCTGCCCCGGCCGGCGGTTTTGACGCGATCATCTCGGCGCAAGTCTCGGCGGTAGAGGCTGGCGACCTGCACCTGACCAGCGCAAGCGGCCCTGCCCTGGTGGTCTCGCCACCGCCCTACCCTTTGCTCGCCGACATTTAAAGCCGTTAAATAAATGTCGCTAGATGAGAGAAGCAGGCAAGGCGTGGACCATCTCCACATGCACGATGCCAGCCTCCTCGAAGGGTTCACCACGGCGGACAAACCCCAGCCGGGCATAAAAGCCTTCAGCACTCCGCCGGGCGTGAACCAACACCTCCCGATCACCGCGCTGAGTGGCGGCTTTCATCAACGCCCGCAGCACATCGCGGCCCACATTGGAGCCCCGCAGCACCCGGTTAACCGCCATTCGGCTGATTTGCCCAACGCCAGGCGCCTGCTGTAGCAGCCGACCGGTGGCCACCGGCAGGCCCAGGCGGTTGCGGCCCAGGGCGTGCACGGCGAGGTGGTCCTCAGCATCGCCCGCCATCACCATGGGGATGCCTTGTTCGTCCTGGAATACATCCGTTCGCAACTGGCTCGCCTCGGCGCCCAGCGCTGGCCACGACCCAACGTCCACCTGCACCATCGGCTCCCACGCCTCATAGGCGATAAAGATGGCGCGCAGTTCGTCAGGCACGGGTTTGGAGGTCTGGGCAACAGGGTCGGCAAACACATAGAGCAACTCGCCCGTGACCAACTGCTGATCACCGCGAAAAATAGCGCCTGTGAACAGCATCGACGAGGTGCCGATGCGCTCGCACGTCAAGGCCACATCGAGCTGATCGTCCAGCCGCGCTGAGGCGTGAAACTCAACCGTGGCTTTCTTGACAAAAGGTTCTCCCGCCAGCGCGAACATGGTGGCCTCGTAGGGCAAGGCCAAAAAGCGCCAGTAGTCGGTCATGGCCGTGTCAAAGTACATCAGGTAGTGGGCGTTGAACACAATTTTTTGCATGTCCACTTCTGCCCAGCGCACCCGCAGGGCGTGAAAAAAGCGGAAATCCGTGCGCGTCAGTTCCGTCATGTCAGGCCTTTGGAGTCATGTCAGTTTGAAATGCGGCCTTCAGGGCGTGGGCTGCCTCGGCATGGGCTCGGGCGGCTTCCGGGATGACCCGCCCCAATTTGATGAACTCATGCACCACGCCACGGTAAATCTCCAGGTCCACCGGCACGCCCGCCAGACGCAGCTTGTCCGCATACATCACGCCCTCGTCCACCAGCGGGTCACACTCGGCCAGGCCAAACCAGGCCGGGGCCACGCCCTCCACATCAGCCGCATTCAGCGGGGCAAAACGCCAGTCATCGCGGTCAGCGGCTGTGCGCAGGTAGTGGTTGAAAAAGTAGGTGATTTGCGGCTCTTCGAGCAAAAAACCGTAGGCAAAGGTCTTGTGGGACGGAGTGTCCTGGTGCGCGGCGCAACCCGGATAGAACAATAACTGCAGCGCCAGCGGCACACCGGTATCACGGGCCTGCAAGGCACAGGCGGCGGCCAGGGTGCCACCGGCACTGTCACCGCCTACCGCGATGCGGGCGGGGTCAATCCCATGCGCGTCGCCGTGTGCGGCCACCCACTGCACAGCATCCCAAGCGTCATTGTGGGCAACCGGAAATTTGTGTTCGGGTGCCAGCCGGTAGTCCACCGACAACACCGCGCAATGGGCCAGGTGGCTCAAGTTACGGCAAAGAATGTCATGCGTGGCAATGCTGCCAATGGTGAAGCCGCCGCCGTGAAAGTAAACAAGAACAGGCAACTTCTCGTTTGACGGGGCGTACAGCCGCACGGGTACGTCGTAGCCATCACGGGCGGTGAAGGTGAAACTCTCAACCCGCTGCAACTTGACAGACGGAACTTCCAGCATGCTGGCACCCGTCTCGTAATTGGCACGCGCTTGTTGCGCCGTCAGCCCATGCATGGGCACCTGGACCACACGGGCCATGCGATCAAGCACGCGGTGCATGACGGGGGTCAGCAAGGCGCGCGGGTTACGGTGGTGACTCATATTTGTCGTGTCTTCTTGTTAAAGTGCATTTTTTATCCTACACCGCAAAACGCCATGGCACTTATTTACTACGTGACGCAAATCCAGTTCGATTTTGGTGCCATTCAACTGCTCAAACAGGAGTGTGAGCGGGTAGGCATCACCCGCCCGCTGATCGTGACCGACGCAGGCGTCAAAGCGGCGGGTATTTTGCAAAAAGCGCTGGACGCACTGCCAGGCATGGCTGTAGCAGTGTTCGACCAGACACCTTCGAACCCGACCGAGGCTGCTGTCCGCGCCGCGGCCGACCTGTACAAAAGCCAGGGGTGCGATGGTCTCATTGCGGTGGGCGGTGGCTCGGCCATCGACTGCGCCAAAGGCGTGGCCATCGCCGCCACGCACGAAGGCCCGCTGACCACCTACGCCACGATTGAAGGGGGTTCGCCCCGTATCACCGACCGGGTTGCGCCATTGATTGCCGTCCCCACCACCAGCGGCACAGGCAGCGAGGTGGCGCGCGGCGCCATCATCATCGTGGACGACCACCGCAAGCTGGGCTTTCACTCCTGGCACCTGGTGCCCAAGGCCGCCATTTGCGACCCGGAACTCACCCTGGGCCTGCCACCCAAGCTGACCGCAGCCACCGGTATGGACGCCATTGCCCATTGCATGGAAACCTTCATGTCGCCAGCGTTCAACCCGCCCGCCGACGGCATTGCGCTGGATGGTCTGACCCGTGGCTGGGCCCATATTGAACGCGCCACCCACGACGGCTCGGACCGCGAAGCTCGCCTGAACATGATGAGTGCGTCCATGCAGGGCGCCATGGCCTTCCAGAAAGGACTTGGGGCGGTGCATTCCCTGAGCCACAGCCTGGGCGGTGTGGATCCCCGTCTGCACCACGGCACCCTCAACGCCATGTTCATGCCCGCGGTCATCGCGTTCAATGCCAGCGCCGAGTCCATGCAAAAAGACCAGCGTTTGCAGCGCATGGCCCATGCCATGGGTCTGGCATCCGGCAGCGACATCCCCGCCGCCATCAAAGACATGAACGCCCGCCTGGCGTTGCCCACCGGACTGGCTGCCATGGGTGTGCGCACTGATCAGTTTGACCAGATCATCACCGGCGCGCTGGCCGACCACTGTCACAAGACCGGGCCGCGCATTCCCAGCGCCGACGCGTACCGTGACATGCTCGGCCAGTCGATGTAATTTGCCCTGATACTCACTGGCACCAACATTGCTAGTATGTGCACAGGTAAGGTGTTGCCTTGCACAACCAAAGATACAAAATATGTCCATTCACGCTGCCCTGAACCACGTAACCCATTACAAATACGACCGCTTGGTCAATCTGGGCCCCCAGGTGATTCGCTTGCGGCCCGCACCGCACTGTCGCAGCAAGATCATTTCGTATTCCCTCAAGGTTGAACCGGCTGACCACTACATCAACTGGCAACAGGACCCGTTTGCCAACTACCAGGGTCGTCTCGTTTTTGAGAAGAAGACCCGCGAATTCAAGGTCACGGTCGACCTGGTGGTCGAAATGGCCGTGTACAACCCGTTTGACTTCTTCCTGGAGCCCAGCGCGGAGAACTTTCCGTTCAAATACGAAGAACTGCTGGCCCAGGAACTGGCCCCCTACCTCGCTGCGGACCCTCTGAGCAAACGCATGAATGCGTGTTTGGCCCGTATTGACCGCACCAAGCGCCGCACCATCGACTTCCTGGTCGACATCAACCAGATGGTGCACAAGGACATCAGCTACCTCATCCGCATGGAACCGGGAGTACAAACCCCTGACGAAACGCTGGGACTGGGGTCCGGCTCCTGCCGTGACTCGGCCTGGCTGCTGGTACAACTGCTGCGCAACTGCGGCCTGGCTGCGCGTTTTGTATCGGGCTACCTGATCCAGTTGAAGCCCGACGTCAAGTCGCTCGATGGCCCCAGCGGTACCGAAGTCGACTTCACCGACCTGCACGCGTGGTGCGAGGTGTATCTGCCCGGCGCGGGTTGGGTCGGCCTGGACGCCACCTCGGGCCTGCTCGCGGGGGAGGGTCATATTCCCCTGGCCTGCACACCCCAGCCGTCTGGCGCCGCGCCCATTGAAGGTGGCATGGACAAGTGCGAGGTGGAGTTTGAGCACCACATGGCCGTGACCCGTATTTACGAGTCGCCCCGCGTCACCAAGCCCTATACGCAAGAGCAATGGCAAGACGTCATGGACCTTGGGGCAGCGGTGGACAAGGAACTCGAAGCCAGTGATGTGCGCCTGACCATGGGTGGTGAGCCGACCTTCGTGGCCGTCAATGATCGCGATGCACCAGAATGGAACACCGATGCCCTGGGCCCAACCAAGCGTGGTTTTGCAACCGCTTTGGTGCACAAACTGCGCAAGGAATACGGCGAAGGCGGCTTTTTGCACTTTGGGCAAGGCAAGTGGTATCCGGGCGAGCAGTTGCCACGCTGGGCGCTCAACATCTATTGGCGTGCTGATCGCCAGCCCGTTTGGGCCAACCCGGACCTCTTCACCGATGAGCGTGTGCCGTCGCATTACACAAGCGAAGACGCCAAACGTTTCACACAAAAATTAGCGTCCAAGCTGGGTATCACCGACGAATTCATGCAGAGTGCCTACGAAGACGTCTGGTACTACCTGTGGCGTGAACGTCGCCTGCCTGTCAACGTGGACCCCTTCAACTCCAAGCTCGACGACGAAATGGAGCGAGCCCGCTTGCGCCGCGTCTTCGAGCAAAAGCTCGATGCCGTGGTGGGCTATGTGCTGCCTGTGAAAGTTGCCGACAAGCCAGGTCCGAACGGCCCGGTATGGAGCACTGGCTCCTGGTTCTTGCGTGACGAACGCATGTACCTGATGCCGGGTGACTCGCCCATGGGCCTGCGCCTGCCGCTGGACTCACTGCCCTGGGTGAGCGAGGCCGATTACCCGTACCTGATCGAGCAAGATCCCTCGAGCCCGCGCGCTGGATTGCCAGCGCACGGCACTTTGGCCGCCCGTTACGCGCCCGGCGTGCCAAGTCGTGGCGTCAACACCGGTATGGCGGGCGCCGTCAGCAGTGCCGTGCCCTATTTGTCCGGCACGGGGCCCCAATCTGAGGCCGCCCGCAAATTTCAGACTTCAACTGGTACCGGCCGGGCCGCCATGGCGGCCAGCGCGCAAAGCCGTACCCAGGCCGAACCCTCTGAATTCGCCCGGGCGCCGAACAAACTTGAGTCGGCCTCCTGGATCACCCGCACCGCCTTGTGCGTTGAAGTGCGCGACCCACGCCGCGCCAGCGGCCCCAAAGCAGAAGCCGTTGGCCAAAAGTCAGGCGTCATCTACATCTTCATGCCGCCGCTGGAAAAGCTGGACGACTACCTGGACCTGCTGGCCGCCATTGAAGCCACAGCGGAAGAGCTCAAGGTCAAGATCGTGCTCGAAGGCTACCCACCGCCCCGCGATCCACGCCTGAAACTGCTGCAGGTCACACCAGATCCGGGGGTGATCGAGGTCAACATTCATCCCGTGACCAACTGGGGCGAACTCGTCAAAAACACCGAGTTCCTGTACAACGCGGCGTTTGAGTCCCGCCTGTCAGCCGAGAAGTTCATGAAAGATGGTCGCCACACCGGCACCGGTGGCGGCAACCACTTTGTGATGGGCGGCGCCACGCCGTCTGACAGCCCGTTCCTGCGCAAGCCGGAACTGCTGGCCAGCCTGCTGCTGTTCTGGCACAACCACCCGTCTCTGAGCTACCTGTTCAGCGGCATGTTTGTGGGCCCCACCAGCCAGGCACCGCGGGTGGATGAAGCCCGCAACGATCAGCTCTATGAACTTGAGATTGCCATCGAGCAAATCTACAAAAACCGCGAACTCTACGGCCAAAGCATGCCGCCGTGGCTGGTGGACCGCACGTTGCGCAACATCCTGATCGATGCCACCGGCAACACCCATCGCAGCGAGTTCTCGATCGACAAGATGTACTCGCCCGACTCGGCCACCGGCCGACTGGGTCTGCTGGAGTTGCGCGCCTTTGAGATGCCGCCCCACCCTCACATGAGCAGCGTGCAGCAGTTGCTGTTGCGGGCCTTGGTGGCACGGTTCTGGAAAACGCCCTACAAGGCACCGGCCACGCGCTGGGGTACCGAACTGCACGACCGCTTCCTGCTGCCCACCTTCATCAAGATGGATTTTGACGACGTCATGCAGGAGATGTGCAGCGCCGGTTATGCGTTTGATGCCAGCTGGTTTGCACCGCACTACGAGTTCCGCTTCCCGATCGTGGGCTCGATTCAATCAAACAGCATTGAACTCACCCTGCGCAATGCACTGGAACCGTGGCATGTCATGGGCGAAGAAGGGGCACCCGGCGGCACCGCCCGTTACGTGGACTCGTCTTTGGAGCGCATTGAGGTCCATGTGACCGGTCTGAACGAAAGCCGTTACGTGGTGACCTGCAATGGGCAGGCCATGCCACTGCAATCCACCGGCGTGACCGGTGAATATGCCGCGGGCGTGCGTTACAAGGCCTGGAACCCGCCGTCGGCCTTGCATCCGAGCATTGGCATTCACACGCCGCTGACGTTTGACATTGTGGACACCTGGATGAAGCGCTCCATTGGCGGCTGCCAGTACTATGTCGCGCATCCTGGCGGACTGAATCCCGACACCTTCCCGGTGAACTCGTACGAGGCGGAAAGTCGACGCATGTCACGCTTTGCAGCCATGGGTCACACGCCGGGCACACTGGTGATACCGCCAGCCACCATCAACGTGGCGGCCAGCCGCGAGTTTCCGTTTACGCTGGACTTGCGGCGCGAAAAACGCGGTTAAGAGAGGCCCCGCAAAAGCGGGAGGCCACAAGCACAAAGCGCTTCCTGCAGACCAGCAGGAAGCGCTTTTTTATTGGGCGGGCGGGAAGATTAAGCGAGCGGAACTTCAGGTGTAGTCACCGGACCACGCCCGCTGAATCGCTCCAGCGTGAGGTAGATCACGGGCGTGATGAAGAGCGTAATCGCCTGGGAAAAGACCAGGCCACCCACCACAGCCAGGCCCAGTGGCTGGCGCAATTCAGCACCGGCGCCAATGCCCAGGGCAATGGGCAACGCCCCCATCAGTGCGGCCAATGTGGTCATCATGATCGGGCGAAACCGCAAGACGCAGGCCTCGCGGATAGCTTGGGCGGGTGTCATGCCGTGACGGCGCTGGGCATCCAGCGCAAAGTCAATCATCATGATGGCGTTTTTCTTCACAATACCGATCAACAGCACGATACCAATGGTCGCAATCAGGGTCAGGTCCTGGCCAAAAAGCATCAAGGTCAGCAGCGCGCCAACGGCAGCAGACGGCAAGCCCGCCAGAATGGTGATGGGGTGGATATAGCTCTCGTACAGCACTCCCAGCAACACATAAATGACCAACAGGGCCGCCACAATGAGGATGGTCTGGCTGCCCTGTGAACTCTTGAACACCGCCGCATCGCCGCCGTAGGTGGCAATGATGGACGCAGGCATTTGAATGGCATCGCGTGCCGCATCAATCTTGGCGGTCGCGTCGCCCAGAGCCACGCCCGGGGCGAGGTTGAAAGACACCGTCACGGCCTGCAGTTGGCCCACATGGTTGATGGAGGTGGCCCCCACCGTCCGCTCCACGGTGGTGAAGCTTGACAGCGGCACCAAATTGCCTGCGGACGATCGAACGTAAATGCCGTTCAAGGCCTGTTCATCCTGTTTGGATTCCGGCTGTACTTCCATGATCACCTGGTAGCTGTCGGTGGGCAGGTAAATGGTAGATACCTGGCGTTCGCCAAAGGCGTTGAACAGCGCGTTGCGAATGGCATCGATGGACACCCCCAGCGTATTGGCGCGGTCGCGGTCAATCTTGAGCTGGGCTTGCAAACCACGCAACTGGGAGTCGCTGGTCACATCCCTGAACTGGGGATCGGCGCGCAAACGGTCCTGCAACTTGCTGGCCCAGCTGTTGAGCTCATCAGCGCGAACGCTTTGCAGGATGTACTGGAACTGCGCCTTGCTTTGTCGCCCACCCAATTGCAAATTTTGCACCGGTCGCATGAAGATGGTGATACCAGCCACCTCACGCAGTTTGCGCCGCAACCCCTCTGTGACCTTTTTCATGGCCTGTCGTTGGGCCATCGGCTTGAGGGTGACGAACATGCGCCCGGTATTCTGCGCACCGCTGCCGCCGTTGAACGAACTCACGGCCGCCACATTGGCATCAGCCCGAATGATGGTCGCCGCGCGCTCCTGCAGCCGGACCATCTCGGCAAAGGAAGTGTCTTCCGACGACTCGGTGGTGACCTGAATTTGACCAATGTCCTCCTCCGGGAAAAAGCCCTTGGGAATCACCGCGAGCAGCCATGCGGTGGCAATAAAGGTCGCCACCGCCACTGCCAGCACCACATGGCGATGACGAAGCGCCATGTCAAGCAGGCGCGTATAACCCGCGAGCAGACTGTCAAAACCACGCTCGAACAGACGTACCACGCGACCCGGTGGCTTTTTATGGGTTTCGTCGGTCAGAAAGCGACTGGCCAGCATGGGCACGAGGGTCAAGGACACAAAGGCGGACACCACAATGGAAAGTCCCACCACGACGGCAAACTCATGGAACAAAAGACCGATCACGCCCGGCATGAAAAAGATCGGAATGAAAACCGCAATGAGCGAGGTGGAAATTGAAATAATGGTGAAGCCAACTTCACGCGCACCCTTGAGCGCCGCCTGGAACGGGGGCACACCCTCCTCCACGTGGCGGATGATGTTTTCAAGGACCACGATGGCGTCATCGACAACCAGGCCAACGGCCAGCGTTAACCCCAGCAGGGAGATGTTGTCCAGGCTGTAGGAAAAACCCCAGAGCAGCGCGACGGCGCCAATCAGTGAGATGGGCAAGGAGAGGGCCGGGATCACCGTGGCAACAAACCGGCGCAAAAACAGGAAAATCACCAGCACCACCAGCACGATGGTGCCCAGCAGGGTCAGGGTCACATCGTGCAGGGCCTCACGCACGGACACCGAGCGATCGTTGACCGGGGTCAGGTTGACCGACTGGGGCATCTGGCTTTTGAGCATCGGCAAAGCGGCCCGCACGGCATCCACCACGCGCACGGTGTTCGCGCCGGGTTGCCTCTGGATTGCAATGGTGATGGAGTTCTCGCCGTTGAGGGTCGCCCAACTCCGGGTGTTCTCGATGCTGTCCTCGACCCGCGCCACATCTTTGAGCCGAACCGGGTTCCCCCCGCGGTTGCTGACAATCAGGTCGGCAAAATCGGCTGCATTTTTGAGTTGACGGTTCGCCTGCAAGGTCAGCGTCTGGCGTGGCCCCTCAAAGGTGCCCACCGGGGTGTTGACGTTGGCAGCGCGCAGCGCCGCGCTCAATTCGTCAAGTCCGATGTTGCGGGCCTGCAGCGCATCGGGCTGCACCCGGACCCGCACGGCGTAACGTTTTGACCCAAAAATATTGACCTGCGCCACGCCATCAATGGTGGACAAGGTGGGGGAAATCAAATGTTCGGCGTAGTCCTGCATGTCGGACGGTGCGAGCGAAGGCGAGGTCAAGGCGATCAGCAGCACGGGGGCATCCGCCGGATTGACCTTTCGGTAGGACGGTGGCGATGTCATGTCGGTGGGGAGCGAGCGCTGTGCGCGCAGCAAGGCGGCTTGCACATCCACCGCGGCGGCGTCAATATTGCGCCCTTCCTCGAACTCCAGCGTCAGCGAGGTATTGCCCAGCGTGCTGGTTGAGCTGATGGTCTTCAGCCCCGGCACGGTTTGAAATTGTTTCTCAAGCGGCAAGGCCACTGAACTGGCCATGGTTTCCGGATTGGCGCCCGGCAAAGCCGCGGACACATTGATCACCGGGGTGTCGTAACTCGGCAACGCGGCCACCGGAATGTTGCGAAACCCGATCACCCCGGCCATCACCACGGCCACGTTGAGCAGGACCGTCATCACCGGACGACGGATGAAGAGTTCGGAAATATTCATGGTGCTGCGGACCGTGTTGTCGTGGACGCTGCACCCGCTGACTCACGCACCTTCTCGACCACGGGGGTACCGGGACGCAGGTTTTGACGGCCATCCAACACCACGGGGTCGCCCACCTTGACGCCGGTGACCGCCGCATCGGCGTCCTGGGCATAGAGCACCTTCACGGGCTTCAGCGCCGCTTTACCCTCCTCCATGACATACACAATCGTGCCGCGGGCGCCTTGGATGATAGCGGCCTGAGGCACCACGACCGCGTCTTTCAGCGTGCTCACCGTCTGGGAGACCGCAACGAAGGCACCGGGCCAGAGTTTGCCGTCACGGTTGTCAAACACCGCCTTGACTTTGACTGTACCCGAGTTGGCGTCCACCGCGTTGTCCACAAATTTGAGGCGTCCGCTGAAGCTGCCCGCTGCATCCGCCAAGGTCGCAGTCACGGGCGCGCCGCCCTCCTTCAGGGCGACCAGCGCATCTGGCAGGTTGCGCTGCGGCAGATTGAACGTCACAGCAATGGGGTCCAGCTGGGTGATGGTGACCAGCGTGCTGACGTTGGCCTGCACCGCACTGCCCGGGAACACACTGATGGCACCTGCCCGTCCGGCATTGGGCGCAGTGATGCGGGCGTAGGACAAGGGCACGCGCGCTGCGTCGATGGCGGCCTGATCGGCCGCCACGGTCGCGGTTTGCGCATCCACCGCGGCCTGGCTGGTGTCCAGTGCGCCCTGGGAGATGAAGTTTTGCGCCAGCAACTGCTGGGCCCGCGCAAACTGGCGTTGCGCATCCGCCAGCGCAGCCCGGTCCTTGGCGAGCTGCGCCCGTGCCTTGGCGACGTTGGCTTCATCTGCCCGCGCGTCCAGCGTGAACAACAACTCACCAGCCTTGACAAATTGCCCCTCGTGGATATGCACCTTGGCGATCACGCTGTTCATTTGCGCCCGGACGTCGACGCTGGTCAGCGGCGTGACGGTCCCGGTGGCCTTGATCAAAATGGGTAAATCGCGCTTTTTTGCACGCACCGTGGTCACACTCACGGGCGGGCCTGCCGGCACCGCCGCGGCAGCTGGCGCACTGCTGGGCGCAACAGGCGCGCCGGCGGGTGCGGTGACATCGGCCTTGCCGGAACAACCCAGCAGCGTGGCCGCGGCAATTCCGCAGGCAATTTTCGAGAGATGGTACGAAGTGATCATGGTTGTTCTATGGGCGGTCGAAAAATGGGGAGAAGTGTGGTCAACCACGGCAGAGACCGTTGGCACGGTGACACCCAGAAAGCGGATCACCGCCCTCTGCTGGCTTGTGAGCAATGAGGTCTGCGCAGGCATGTCGTCTTGTTCAAGGCGTTGAAGGGGGCAACCGGGTGTATTAGTTAGCTTCACTGTCAATTTTCTGAGCTTATCAGCTACCGGTGGCGGACAGGTGGCGTTATTGTGTTTTCGCAAGGTGATACCAGCAAAGTTTGGGTAAAGCGCCCTGTTGGCAGAAGGGGTAATGAACGCCTACAGGCGAACGGGCAAAAAGCGAGCTTCTGGCCCGGCTTTGTCCGCTAGGTTGATGGCAGCCGGGTTCTTAGACTGGGGCATCCTCCTCCACAAAGCGAGTCGCCATGCAAACCACGTCCACCTCCCCTTCCATGCGCCAGGCCATCAACTACTTCCTTGGAAGCGCCATTTTTGCCGTCGCGGCCGCCAGCGCGCAGGTGGGCGTGATAGGTGACACCGGCATAGACACCTCCGGCAACCACCAGCAAGAAATGGCATGGTGCGTGGCCAACACGGTAGGGGACGAACGTGCCGCCTGCCTCAAAGACTCGGGGGCCGCGCAAGCCGAAAAGCGCCAAGGCACACTTGACGGCCCGCCCGCCAACTACCGCGCCAATGCGATGCGTCGGTGCGACGAACTGGCCGGGGACGACCGTACAGCCTGCCGGGCCCGGGTTCAGGGCCTGGGTAGCAGCAGTGGCAGCGTGCAGGGCGGTGGTGTCATCAAAGAGATCGAAACCCTCATTGCGCCAGCCGTGCAGTAAGACACAGGGTGTAAACCGTATGGCAGGTTTAAAGCGGTGACGCTGGCATACACTTACCCAGTGAAAGATGTAAACGAATCACCCATTCCCGCTGCACCGCCCGCATCACCTGATGCGCTCGCAGTTGCTCTTGCCTGTGCCGCCGTAGCTGGGCATTTTGACGAGTTGCGGGGCTCCACCTCGGCAAGCGCACCTCATCCTGCCACGGCTGCTATAACTTCGATAGCTGCTTCCGAAGAATTGACGGGGGCTTGGGCCCAATTCTTTGAAAATATCGCTGACAACAGCACGCTCCACCTGAACCAGCACATGGTCAGCCTGGAGCGCCAGATCCGGGACAACGGCGTCACCTACAACGTCTATGCCGACGAAGACGGGCCGCAGCGCCCCTGGTCGCTGGATCTTTTTCCACTCATCATCGAGGCGAACAGCTGGCTGCAAATCGAAAAAGGCGTCAAGCAGCGCATGCGGGTGCTGGAGCGTGTCATGGCCGACGTCTATGGTCCCCAGCAATTGCTGGCCAAGGGCCTGCTGCCCCCGGCACTGGTTCAGGGCCACCCCGGCTACCTGCGGGCCATGCACGGCGTCAAACCCGTGGGCGGCACGCACCTGCACATCGCCGCCTTTGATTTGGCCCGTGGGCCGGACGGCAACTGGTGGGTGGTCAGCCAGCGTTGCCAGGCACCTTCCGGGCTCGGTTACCTGCTGGAGAACCGGCTGGCCGTGTCGGGCCAGTTTCCCCAGGCTTTTCAGGCCATGCGGGTGCAGCGGCTGGCCGGGACCTACCGTGCGCTGATGGACAGCATGAAAAAGATGAGCCCGGCGGGTGTGGATTCGCACCTCGCGCTGCTCACGCCCGGGCCGTATAACGAAACCTATTTTGAGCATGCCTACCTGGCCCGGTACCTGGGCCTGACGCTGGTGGAAGGCAGTGACCTGATCGTGCGTGATGAGCGTCTTTTCCTCAAGACGCTCAAAGGCCTGGTGCCGGTGCACGGTCTCCTCAAGCGCGTGGACGACGAGTATTTGGACCCGCTGGAATTGCGCCCGGACTCCACTCTGGGCGTTCCCGGTCTGCTGCAGGCCATTCGCGCGGGCAATGTGCTGGTGGCCAACGCGCCAGGCTCGGCCTTTCTGGAATCACCCGCGCTTTTGGGCTTTTTGCCTGCACTGTCACAGCATCTGCTGGGCGAAGAACTGCAGCTGCCGTCTTTGCCCACCTGGTGGTGCGGCGAGCGCTCGGCCATGGAAGAAGCCCTGCCCCGATTGCGGGACTGCGCCATCAAACCCACTTACCCGGGTTCGGTCAGCCATGGCAGCTTTGATGCCGTCCTGGGTCGCTCGCTGTCCACCCGCGAACTGGACGAATGGGCGGGCCGCATCGCTTTGCAAAGCGAAGAACACACGGTGCAGGCTTACGTGCCCTTGTCACAAATGCCCACCTGGCATGCACCGGCCAAAGGCATGGAGGCCGAGGGGCAGGTTGTTGCACGCTCGGTGATTTTGCGGGTATTTGCCGTGTCAGACGGGCCGCAATCCTGGCGCGTACTGCCTGGCGGTCTGGCCCGGGTGGCGGGAGCGGGGGCCGAGATCGCCTCCATGCAACGCGGCGGCAGCAGTGCCGACGTCTGGGCCCTGACGCGCGGCGAGGTGGATAAAACCACCCTGCTTCAGCCGCAACTGACGCCAGCAACACTGGCGCAGCGTAAACGATTGGTCACCAGCCGGGCGGCCGAAAACCTGTTCTGGATGGGCCGCTACACCGAACGTGCCGAAAACGCGATCCGGCTGGCCCGCCTGACCCTGGAATGCCTCAATGGCGAGGAGCAGTCCTCCGCCCCGCTGCTGGCGTGGCTGAGCAAGATGGCCGTGGCCAATACCCTGGTGTTGCCGCGTGTGCCCTCCGCTGCGCAGGCGCGGCGCGTCTTTGAACGCTCGCTGATTTCCAGCCTGGGCAGCACCGAGGGCGCCACCAGCGTGGGCTACTACCTGCGCGCCCTCAAGATGACCGGCGCGACCGTGCGCGACCGGCTGTCGCAGGAGCATTGGCGTGTGATCGTACGGGCCGAGGAAGAGTTGTTTTCGCGCTGCGCAGAGCACGCCCGCAAAGGTGACTATTCGTCGCTGGACGCCCTGCAGATCCTCAAGGACACCAGCGACTACATGGCCGCCATCACCGGCGCTCAGACCGACCGCATGACCCGCGACGACGGCTGGCGCCTGCTCAGTATTGGACGTCACATCGAGCGCCTGAGTTTTCTGGCCAGCGCCCTGACCCGCGGCCTGGCCACCGGCTCAGTCCACACCCAGGGCGGCTTTGAGGCCATGATCGCCTTGTTTGACAGCACCATCACCTTTCACGCCCAGTTCCAGCAAAGCCGCGACATGGCCGCGCTGATTGACCTGCTGGTGCTGGACCGCGACAACCCCAGGTCGCTGGCCTGGGTGGCCCACACCATGCGCGGTCGCCTGGCCAAACTGGCTGGCAGCGAGCCGGATGAACTCAGTGCCCTGTCCCTGAAGGTGCCCAACCCTGCCTGCTGGGACCTGACGCATTTGTGTGAGGTGCAAACCCAGGGGGACGCCGACGACGCTGAACCCGTTCTGGAGACGGATGATGCGCCCGCGGACAGCTCGGGCTACTACTTTGCGCTCAACGAGTTGCTGCTGCAGTGTTCGGCCGCCGCCTTTGCCGTATCCGACGAGATCAGCACGATTTATTTCACCCACTCGGGCGAGACCAAACAAAGCATGGGGACCTCATGAAGCTGCAGATCACCCATGAAACCCGGTACAACTACATGCCCGCGGTCGAAACCGCGCAGCACATGGCTTACCTGCAGCCCGTCAGCACCCGGTATCAACAGCTATTGAGCCATTCTTTGCTGATCAGCCCCACGCCCGCCCAAATGACGCAGACACTGGACGTGTTTGGCAACCCGCGCTGCTTTTTCTCGTTGCAAACGCCGCACAGCGAACTCGCCGTGGTGGCCCACAGCCTGGTCAGCACGGTGACCCGCCGGCTGCCTTTGAGCCGTATGAGCTGGGAGCAAACGCGTGAGCACTTCCGGTATCAGTCGGGCAGCGTGTTTGACGCGGCGACAGAATTTGTGTTTTCCTCACCGTTTTGTCAGCGCCACCCGGACTTTGCGGCCTATGCACGCCCCAGTTTTGCACCGGGTGTGAGTGTGCTTGCCGCGGCAAGCGACCTGATGACCCGCATTCACACGGACTTTGTCTACGAGAGCCAGAGCACCCAGATCAACACGCCCGCGCTGGAAGCCCTGGCCAACCGCAAGGGCGTTTGCCAGGACTTTGCCCACATCATGATCGCCTGCCTGCGGGCCATGGGCATTGCGGCGCGTTATGTGAGTGGCTACCTCCTCACCCGACCGGCGCCCGGCACCGTCAAGCTGCGCGGCAGCGATGCGTCCCATGCCTGGGTGGCGGTGTACGCGCCTGATCTGCCGCCGGGCGAGCGCTGGTGCGACTTTGATCCCACCAACGATCGGGCTGGCTGGCATTCACCGGGGGAAGACTACGTGACGCTGGCGACCGGTCGGGACTTCTCCGATGTGTCACCGATTCGCGGCGTCATTCACGGCGGCGCCAGCCATACGCTGACCGTGGGTGTCACGGTGGAGCCCGCGCCGGGCGATGGTGGCAAAGGCCCATCGCAATCGCAGTCACAAAGCCAATCCCAGGGACTCAATCAGTCTCAAAGTCAAAGCCAAAGTCAAAACGCTATCAATTAGATAGCTTCCTGCGCATATCACACGTGGGCTACAGGCACTATTTACCTAAAAAAGGAAGCATCATGAGCATTTACGACAAACTCGCCGAACTCAACATCACCCTGCCCCCGGTGGCGATTCCCGCGGCCGCCTATGTGCCGTTTGTACAGAGTGGCAATCTGGTTTTTCTGAGCGGGCACATTGCCAAAAAAGACGGCAAGGTCTGGGTCGGCCAGCTCGGCAAAAACATCTCCACCGAAGAAGGCCAGGCCGCGGCACGCGCGATCGCCATCGACCTGATGGGCACACTGCACGCGGCGGTGGGTGACCTGAACCGTGTGAAGCGCATCGTCAAACTGATGTCACTGGTCAACTCCACCGGCGACTACACCGAGCAACACCTGGTGACCAACGGCGCCAGCGAGTTGATTGGCCAGGTGTTTGGTGCGCAAGGCGCGCACGCACGCAGTGCTTTTGGCGTCGCCCAAATTCCGATGGGCGCCTGCGTTGAAATCGAAATGATTGCCGAACTGGCCTGACCTGCCAAGGCGCCTAACCGGCGTCAAGCGCCTTAAAAGCTCTCCCAGTCCGACTCGGCAGCCCGCTGGATCACCGGCGCAGGCTTGGCGAGTGCTGGCCGGGCCGACGCTGACGACGGCGTGCTGAGCGGTCGCGATAGCGGCAGCTTATTCACCACTGGCGCACGTCGGGTAGTGGCCAGCGGCAGGGGTCGCTTGTAAGTGAACGCCTGGGCCTGTGGCGTGATGTTCCGCGGGGCTCGGGTTGGCGCGTGTACCACCATCTCCCTGATTTTGAAGACGGCCACGGCCTGCGCCAACTGGTTGGCCTGGTCCCGCAGGCTTTCGGCCGCCGCGGCGCTTTCTTCCACCAATGCCGCGTTTTGTTGCGTCATCTGGTCCAGGTTGCCAATGGCCTGGTTGACGTGGGCAATACCCGCGCTTTGCTCGGTGGAAGCCGCCGTGATCTCGCCAATCACATCAGCCACCTTGCGCACCGATTGCACGATGTCGCTCATCGTGACCCCGGCATCTGACACCAGCTTGGTTCCGGAAGCCACTTTCTCTACCGAGGTGCCGATCAGCTGCTTGATTTCTTTGGCGGCCTCGGCACTGCGCTGCGCCAAGCTGCGCACCTCACTCGCCACCACGGCAAACCCGCGTCCCTGCTCACCGGCACGGGCTGCTTCCACAGCCGCATTGAGGGCCAGAATATTGGTCTGAAAAGCAATGCCGTCAATGACACCAATGATGTCCGATATCTTCTTGCTGCTGGCGTTGATCTCTTCCATGGTGAACACCACTTGCTTCACAACCGCCCCGCCCCGCTCGGCCACGGACGACGCATTGGCCGCCAGTGTGCTCGCCTGGCGGGCGTTGGCCGCACTCAGCTGGACCGTACCGGTCAGCTGGTCCATGCTTGACGCGGTGGACTGCAAGTTGCTGGAGGTTTGTTCAGTGCGCTGCGCCAGATCGTTGTTGCCGCTGGCGATTTCTGCACTGGCCGTGGCAATGCTGTCGGTGCTTTGGCGCACTTGATGCACCATGCGGCCCAGGGACTCATTCATCAACGCCAGGGAGCGCATCAGGTCGCCAAACTCATCGCCCCGCAGGGTAGAAATCTGCATGCTGAGGTCACCCTTGGCAATACGCGCTGCCAGATCATTGGCTTGCTGCAGCGGCTGGCGAATGGAGCGGATGAGCCAGGCGGCACCAGCCAGAATGCCGATCATCAACAACACGGCAAACCCGGCCGAAATCAGAATAAGGTCTTTGGACCGTTGGGCATAAAAAAGGCGGGCCTTCTCGTACGCTTGCTCCTGCATCACCACAAAATCACGCTGTGATTGCTGATACACGGTCATGGCCGGTTTGTACTGGCTGTCGAGAAGGGCTGTCACTTCATCGGGTTTGGCGTCTGCGCGCAGTTTCATGGCAGCAGCGCGCGTCTCCAGAACCACTTTGCGAAGACTCGCAATCTTCTCCATCTGCTCACGGTCCGCCGGGGTGAGGCGGGTGCCTTCAATGCTTTTCTGGATCTCCCCGATCTGTGCAGACGTCGCACTGATGGCCTCTTTCAGGCCCGCCTCCACGGCAGGATCGATGCTGAGCAAGATGGCCTGGGAGCGCGCTGCATTGGTTTCGGTCAGCCCGGCCCAACGGTTGGTCAATTTGATTTTGCTCGTCAGACCATCAAGAATGGCAGCACTTTCGGCCCGGTCACCCCCGGAACGCGAGGCGGCGAATCCGACCAGCGCGCACAAAGCCAAAACCATCAAACCGGTGGCGAGCCACAGTTTGGCCGCAAGGCGCATATTGTTAAAATTCATGAGGGGTCTCCAACCATTTTTATTGACAGTGATCGTACGGCAAACAGCCGCTGTCCGGCGTGTTCTACATTTTTACAATGGCTTGCGACTGCACCGCCCAAAGTTGCGCCGCAGTCACCTGCTGAGGCGCAATTTCAGCCAGAGGCAGCAGGACAAAAGCTCGATTCACCATGCGGGGGTGCGGAATAGTCAGCTGGTCGCTGTCCATGGAGGCCGCCCCAAAAGTCAATATATCCAGGTCCAGCAAGCGCGGCGCATTGTGGTAAGGCCGCTCACGCCCGGCTCGCTGCTCAATGGCCTGCAGCTGGACCCAAAGCGCCGGGGCCGATAAAGTGGTCTGTATTTCCACCACCGCATTCACGTAGTCCGGGCCGCTGGACTCTATCGGCGCGGTGCGGTACAGGGATGAGCGCCGGACCAGCGTGACATCGTGCAGCGCAGCAATCTCATCCATGGCCGATCGCAGCGCAGTGGCGGGGTCCCCCAGGTTGGCGCCCAGGGCCACAAATGCCGTGACTGCGGGGCGGGACAACAACGTCAAGCGCCGTTGTCCGGCATGGACTCACCACCCGTTTGGGGGCCGCTGGGGCGACGGCGACGGCGACGCTTTTTGGGCGCGTCACCCGTGCCGGCCTCGCCTTCGGGTGTTGCTTCCGGGCGATTGAGATCCGCTGCGTCGGCTGTAGAGGGATCGCGCGCGACTGGCGCGGCATCACGGGCCACTGGCGCCTTGTGCACACGAGGTGCGCGTTGGCGCTGTTGCTGTTCTTCGCGCACCTGGTCCACCAGGTCCTGGCGCAGCTCATCACTCGCCATGCTGAACTCTTGCCACCAGTCGGCCAGCACCAAGTCAATTTCGCCAGCATCCGCGCGCAAGCGCATGAAGTCAAACGCAGCTCGGAAACGCGGCTGGTCCACCAAGCCAAACGGCGCGCTGCCGACCCGTTTTTCGAACCGGGGCTGCATCATCCAGATTTCGCGCATGTCGCCAGCCAGCTTGCCGCGGCCCGACACATCACCAATACGGGCATTGAAGACATCGTCAATCGCATCTTGCAAGGCCGGATGGGCATGTTGCCGCTCATTGATCCGCTGTGCCCAGCCATCACGCACATCCGCCCATAAGGCACAGGCCAACAGGAAGCTGGGCGCCACGGGCTTGCCTTCGCCCACGCGGCGATCGGTGTCCTTCAGGGCAGCGTTGACAAATACCTGCTCTGCACGTTCCACGACCACATCAAGCAGCGGGTAAATGCCACGTGCCATGCCCAACGCCTTGAGCTGCGCAATCGACGCCAGCGCATGACCAGTCTGCAGCAGCTTGAGCATTTCATCAAACAGGCGGCTTTGCGGCACATCGGCCAGCAGCTCTTGTGACTTGATCAGGGGCGCCGCCGTTTTGGGCTCCAGCTGAAAGCCCAAACCGCTCAATTTGGCCGCAAAACGCACGGCGCGGATGATGCGCACCGGGTCTTCACGGTAACGGGTGGCGGGGTCGCCAATCATGCGGATGACGCGCTTTTTCGCGTCCTTGATGCCGTTGTGATAGTCCACGACGATCTGGGTCTCAGGGTCGTAGTACATGGCGTTGATGGTGAAGTCACGCCGCACAGCGTCTTCTTCCTGCGGGCCCCACACGTTGTCGCGCAGCACCCGGCCTGATGCGTCCACCGCGTGTTTCATGCCTGCCAACTCATTTTTGCTGGTGCGCTCATTGCCGGACACGGCCTCAGCGGCGGCGTTGTCCATGTAGGCACGGAAGGTGGAGACCTCAATCACGTCGTTTTCACGACCGCGGCCAAACACCACGTGAACAATGCGAAAACGCCGCCCGATGATGAAGGCACGGCGAAACAGGTTCTTGACCTGCTCGGGTGTGGCATTGGTGGCCACATCAAAGTCTTTGGGTCGCAGCCCGACCATCAGGTCCCGGACTGCGCCACCGACGATGTAGGCCTCAAAACCCGCGCTTTTAAGGGTGCGCACCACGTTGAGCGCCCGGTCATCCACCAGCGCCGGGTCGATGCCGTGGGCGTCAACCCCCACTTCCTCACGCTTGCCAAATTGAAGCTTTTTGCTTTTTGCCGCTGACGGAGATTTCCCCAGGAGCTTGTCTATAAATTTTTTAATCATTGAATTCTGAAACTGTGCGGGGCAGGCGTCAGATTGAAAAACAACCGAATCTTGCCCCCCATACGCTGTAAGACCTAAAACAGGTCAAGTATGCGCCATCCGCGCTGGGTCGCGATGGCGCGCAAAGAGTCGTCAGGGTTGGTCGCCACAGGGTGGGTCACTTTTTCCAACAGGCTCAGGTCGTTGATGGAATCACTGTAAAAAGTACTCTCCACATCGCCCCAGCCGAGTTGACGGCGACCCAACCATTGCTCGACGCGGGTGATCTTGCCCTCGCGAAACGACGGAACCCCCCGAATCTCACCCGTGAACCAGCCCGAACCCCCGGGCAAATTGTCACGCTCCAGGTCCACGGCAATCAGTTCCGCAACACCGAACGCCTGGGCGATCGGGCGCGTGACAAACTCGTTCGTAGCGGTGACGATGATGACGTCGTCACCCGCCTGCTGGTGTTGCTGCACCAACGACAAAGCCTGAGATTTTATGGCTGGTTGAATCACAGCCCGCATGTAGTCTACGTGAGCAGCTTCTGATTTGATAGCGCCCTGACGACGCATGGCGCCTGTGGCAAAACGCACGTAATCGTGAATATCGAGGGTTCCCGCCTTGTAATGGGCGTAAAACTCGTCATTGCGCCGGCCAAAGTCCACCGGGTCCGTCCAGCCCAGTGCCGTCGTGAAGGAACCCCAGGAGTAGTCCGAATCAATCGGCAGCAAGGTGTGGTCAAGGTCAAACAAGGCGAGTTTCATGCGGTCAGGATTCTTCCATCATGGATTTGATAAGGGGAATGGTGATGCTCCGCTTGGTCTGCATGGCGTAGCCGTCGATCAAGTCCAGCAACTCCATGAGGCTGCCCAGGTCACGGCTGAAGCGGGTCAGCATGAAATCCATGACTTCATCGCCGAGAAAAACACCCCGCGCATCCGCTGCCTTGCGCAGCACGGCCCGTCGCTCCGGCTCGCTCAGCGCATGAAGCTGGAACACATGGCCCCAGCCCAGGCGGGTTCGCAAGTCATCACGCAATTTCAGGTCGGCAGGTGGCAGGGACCCCGCGCCCAGCACCCAGCGCTGGTGGGTTTGGGAATTGACAAACCAGTTGAAAGCGGCGTGCTGCTGCACCGAGTTGTACTGATGCACATCATCCATCAGTACGGCAGCCCAACGCTCGTCAAACTCGGGCGGCGAGAGTACCGTGGCGTCGAGCCAGCCGACGGTCGCCCCCTGCTCCCGCAACGCCTCCTGAACGGCCTTGAGCAGATGGGTCTTGCCGCTGCCGCTGGTTCCCCACAGGTAGGTGGGGACGGGAGAACGCAGGGCTGCGCCCGACTTCTCCCCCACCCAGAGTTCGAGGTGCTTGAGCGCAGCCTCATTCGGACCGGCAAAAAAGCTGGTCAGTGTGGGCCCGGTGGCCAGGCCTATGTCGAGGGCGATTTGCTTCATGCGCTGCGGTCAACCCTTGTAGATTTTGCTGGAAAGATAACTGGCCTGTGCCCGGCGCATGGCCACCAGCAAGACGGCGCTGGCCGGCAATGCGATGAGCACGCCGACAAAACCGAACAGCTGTCCAAAGGCCAGCAGGGCAAAAATGACGGCCAGCGGATGCAGGCCGATGCGCTCGCCCACCAGGCGCGGCGTCAAAAACAAACTCTCAATGAACTGGCCCAAACCATACACCACCGCCACCATGATCATGGCCTTGGTGGGGCCGTCCGTCACTGCAAATTCAAGAAAACCGGCCAGAGTGGCCAAAATCAGCCCCAGGCCAAATCCAAGGTAGGGCACAAAAATGGCCAGCCCCGTAAAGACCCCGATGGGCAACGCCAGATCCAGGCCAAACAGTGCCAGGCCAACGCTGTAATACACGGACAGCACCAGCATCACCAACAATTGTCCCCGCAAGTACTGTCCCAAAACAGAGTCTGCCTCGTCGGTAAAACTGTCAAAGCCTGCACGCATGGAAGGCGGCACGTAGTCAAGCAGACGGGCCATGAAACGGTGCCAGTCCATCAACAGATAAAACAACGCGACCGGAATCAGCACCGCATTCCCCAGGATGGCAAACGCCACGCTCCCCCCAAGTTTCAATGACGTCATGACCGACCCAAACGCGTCTTCCACGTTGGCACTGAGGTATTTCAGGACAAAGGACTTGATGCTGACCACATCCAGCGAAAACTTGATGCCAAACTGCGCCAGAAACGGTTTCAGTGAGGCATTCAAGCCATCCAGCAGCACGGGAACCTGCTCCCTCAACAGCGGCAACTCCTTGACGAAGATGGGCACCACCAACAGGATCACGCTCAGCAAGGCCACAATAAACAGCAGTTCCACGACCACCACCGCAAGCAAGCGTGGCAGGCGGCCACGCCCAAGGTCATCAAGCCAGTCCACCAGCGGCGTCAGGGCATAGGCCAGAATCGCAGCCACCACAAACGGGGTCAACACGGGCGCGAGCAGCCACACGGTCAGTGCCATGAGTGCCGAAATCAGGCCCCAGGCGGAGGCTCTTTTTTGAGTAGAAGTAAATTGCATTTAGATGACTGAGGACAAACCCTTAAAATCAGGGCAAATTCTATAGGGCTCTGTTCCACGGCCCGACTCGTCGTACTTATCCATTCACTTCACATGACAACAACGAACGCTTCCTCTCCCCTTTCCTACAAAGACGCTGGTGTCGACATTGACGCAGGTGACGCGCTGGTCGAACGAATCAAGCCGCTGGCCAAGAAAACCATGCGCGAGGGTGTGTTGGCGGGCATTGGCGGTTTTGGCGCCTTGTTTGAGGTGCCCAAACGCTACAAAGAGCCCGTTCTGGTCAGCGGCACCGACGGCGTGGGCACCAAGCTCAAACTGGCCTTCGAGTGGAACATGCATGACACCGTGGGCATCGATCTGGTGGCCATGAGCGTGAACGACGTGTTGGTACAGGGCGCCGAGCCCCTGTTTTTCCTGGACTATTTTGCCTGTGGCAAGCTCGATGTGGACACCGCGGCAGCGGTCGTCGGTGGCATCGCCCGGGGTTGCGAACTGTCAGGTTGCGCCCTGATCGGCGGCGAGACGGCAGAAATGCCGGGCATGTACCCGTCTGGTGAATACGACCTGGCAGGTTTTGCCGTCGGCGTCGTTGAAAAATCAAAAATCCTGACCGGTCAAAGCGTGACCGCAGGCGACGTCGTGCTGGGCCTGGCATCCAGCGGCGTGCACTCCAACGGTTTCAGCCTGGTGCGCAAGTGCATTGACCGCGCCGGCGACTCGGCGCCCGCGATGCTCGACGGCAAGCCATTCAAGCAGGCCTTGATGGAACCTACCCGCCTCTACGTGAAGAACGTGCTGGCCGCGCTGGCCGCCCACCCCATCAAGGCACTGGCCCACATCACGGGCGGTGGTCTGCTGGAAAACATTCCGCGCGTCCTGCCCGAAGGCACGGCAGCGCACCTGACAAAAGGCAGCTGGCCACAGACCGAGTTGTTCGCCTGGTTGCAAAAAACCGCCGCCATCGACGACATTGAAATGAACCGCACGTTCAACAATGGCATCGGCATGGTCGTGGTGATTGACGCCGCCAACGCCGCTGCCTGCGCCGCTACCCTGCGCGCCGCGGGTGAGCAGGTATTTGAAATTGGCGTCATTGCCGCACGTGGCGAGACCGCTGCCGTGGTCGTCAGCTAAACCGGAATTGACCGGGTGTCCAAGGCCACGCAGACCTTGCGGCACATCCCCAGCGGCGTTTGGGCGTTGGGTTTTGTCAGCATGCTGATGGACATCTCCTCCGAGTTGATCCACAGCCTGCTACCGGTTTTCATGGTCACCACGCTGGGCACGAGCGTGTTCATGGTGGGCCTGATTGAAGGCGCTGCCGAATCCACGGCGCTGATTGTCAAAGTATTTTCCGGGGTGTTGAGTGACTATTGGGGCAAGCGCAAACCGCTGGCGGTCCTGGGCTACAGCCTGGGGGCCTTGTCCAAACCCCTTTTTGCGCTGGCAAGCACCACGGGCCTGGTTCTCACGGCACGGCTGATTGACCGGGTTGGCAAGGGCATCCGTGGCGCACCGCGCGACGCGCTGGTGGCGGACATCACGCCCCCCGAACAACGCGGCGCAGCTTTCGGCCTGCGCCAATCGCTCGACACCGTGGGTGGGTTTCTCGGCCCCCTGTTGGCCATGGGGCTCATGTTGCTGTGGGCCAATGATTTTCGGGCCGTGTTTTGGGTCGCCACCCTACCGGCTTTCCTGTGCGTGGCGCTGCTGGTAGTGGGCGTGCAGGAGCCCGAGCGGGCACCGGGCGCTGTTCGCACCAACCCCATCAGTCGGGCCAATCTGCGCAGGCTGGAGCCCACGTATTGGTGGGTGGTCGGTATTGGCGCCGTCTTTGCGCTCGCCCGCTTCAGCGAAGCCTTTCTGGTGTTGCGCGCCCAACAAGGCGGTTTGGGCCTGGCCTGGACGCCCTTGGTGCTAATCGGCATGAACCTCATCTACGCCCTGTGCGCCTACCCTTTTGGCAAGCTCGCTGACTCCATGAGTCACACGACCCTGCTGGTCTGGGGGCTGCTGCTGCTGATGGGTGCTGACGCCATGCTGGCCTACAGCAACCACTGGACGTGGGTCTGGGCCGGTATTTCGATGTGGGGACTGCACATGGCCATGACCCAGGGCTTGCTAGCCGCCATGGTGGCCGAGACGGCACCAGCTGATCTGCGCGGTACGGCCTACGGTTTTTTCAATCTCATGAGTGGGCTGGCCATGCTGCTCGCCAGCGGACTGGCGGGCTTGCTGTGGGATCAGTTGGGCGCTTCGTTCACCTTTGTTGCCGGTATCGTCTTCAGCGTGGCCGCGCTCTGTTTGCTGTGGCTACGACCTTCATTCACCAGGAGTACCCCGTGTTAGCACTGCGACCCAATTGCGAGGCCTGCGATACCGACCTGCCACCCGGCAGCAAGAAAGCATTCATCTGTTCATTTGAATGCACGTTTTGCACGACTTGTGCGCACGACAGGCTGCAAGGCATCTGCCCCAACTGTGGGGGTGAACTGGTGCGCCGCCCCATCCGCCCGGCCAGCAAACTGGCGGCCAATCCACCGTCAACCGAGCGGGTTTTCAAACCACTAGGTTAATGAATAGCTATTAAATATATAGCTATATCCGCACGCTGGACGGGGGCTACAGCCCTATTTTTCATTTATTTTGAGCTGCAATGCCTGGTACCGCGGCAGGCGCGCACCGCCGAGTTCCACGGCTTTGGCAATGGCTATGGCAGCCTCGGAGCGATTGCCCTGTTCCAGCAACGCCTGCGCCAGGTTATTCCAGGCGTCGGCAAAGTCCGGATGCCATTTCACCGCCAGCCGGTACGCGGCAACGGCCGCAACCGGTTGACCCAAGGCATAGGCCGTGTTGCCAGCCCCCAGCAAAGCCGTCCGCTCTTGAGGCCATTGGTGCAAAGCGGAGGCATAAGCCGTCTGCGCCGCCTTCGGGTTCAGTCGCTCCAGCGCCGCTGCTGCAGCCGCATAAACGGCCGGGTCAGCGGTCGCAGGCAAGCGATCCGGCGGCAAAGCGAGCATGGACCAGTACTGCCCGCGCGCCCAGGTGCGCTCAAACGTGAACAGGGACATTTCCATCCGCTCGGTGCGGCCAGAGTGCAGCACCAGCACATTGCGGTCACGGTCATAACCGATCACCACGGCGTAATGCCATACCGGGTACACCGCGAATGAGAGGTTTTGAAAAACAAGTACCGGGTTGCCCGTGGCCACCTCGCGCATCAAGTCTTCCAGGCGGGCGCTCAATGGATAGGCCACCAGGCCCTGGCGCCGGGTTGCCGCCAACATTTCCTGTTGCAACGAACCCTTGCGCCCAGGCAGGTAAACCTGCTCGACCAGCGCCTCAGGCAAAACCGGCACGCCAGCGGCGCCCGCCACCATGGCCAGCGCGGCGGGCCCGCACTCAAAATCTTCCTGGGGAAAAAAGGGCACGTCGACAAGTTCAGCCTGGTGGGGCAGATCCGGCGGCCAGCGTGCATCAAGTGACGCCACCTGTGGCGTTGCACAGCCCGTGAGCAACACAAGAGCCAAAACAAAAACCCCCGCCAAAGCGGGGGTTCGCAGACGGGTTAACCCGCCAATCATCGAACCGATCGTGTGAAGGGGAACACCTTGGTCAGGCCCATGATGTCCGTCACCAACAAAATAATGAAAACGGTGAACAAAATACCCAACACATCGCCGCCTGCTGGCGCCTGGTCAATACGGCCAGCCAGTTGGGCCACTTCAACATCCGACATGGCCTTCACCCGTTCCAGCGCCGCTTGCGGGCTGACGCCTTGGGCCTGCATGGCTTCGCGTACATCGTCGCGGGCCAGATAAGTGCTCACCGTGTTGCGGCTTGAGGCGGTTGAACTTGCAGACGCAATCTCATCGGTTGCCACCATGCTGGCTTGCGCCGTCATGGGAAGGCCTGCCGAGATGAGGCCAACAATCAGACAAGAAGAAACAAAGCGTTTGAAGTTTTTCATTAATTTTCTCTTTTAAAGTGACGAGTTCAGTCTAAGCCCAAAGCAGACTCAACGGGGGAGGAATTTAACCCGTGCGCGGTGTTCAAGTCAAAGCCCCTTACACCCTGAAACATCAGTTCCTGGCACGCCGGATTTCAGTCACCCGCGCGGCAATCGCAGCCGCATCCACCGCGTCCTGGGCATGCGCAAGGTAGGTGTCGAGGTCTTCCAGCGATTGCCGCACATGACCGGCTTCGGCATGAGCCAGACCCCGGTCGCGGTACTCGGACCACGTATCGGGCAACAAGACGATCAACCGGTCTTGCACCGCAATCAGTCGCAGCCAGTCTTCCTGTGTGGTGTGAATTTCTTTCAGGTTGTGCAGCATCCTTGAAAGAATATCCCTCGGCGGCATCACCTGCAGGTAAAGGCCCAACGGCACCTCAAACTCGTCCATCAGGCCATTTCGACGCCGAAACGGCTCCAGCCGCTCGGCCAGGTCTTCACGACTCAGAGACTGCCCATCCAGCGGATCAATCACCACCTGCCCGTTGGGCAAATTCACCTTCAGCATGAAGTGACCGGGGAAACCGATCCCCCTTGCCGACAGTCCCAGGCCGTGGGCCAACTCAAGCCACAAGACAGCCAGGGAAATCGGAATCGCACGACGGGTGCGTAAAACGACACTCACATAACTGTTGTCAGGATCGTAATAGTGGTTGACGTTGCCCGCAAAGCTCAAATCCCGAAAGAAAAACTGGTTCAGCGTCCGTAATTTCTGCAGGGGTCCGGCATCGACCGGAATGCGGCGTTTCAGTCGAGCCAGCAACTGATCCACATCGTCGAGCACCTGTTGAACATCGAGGTCGGGGTATTCGTCCTGCCCCAGGCTGATGGCGGCTTCAAGTAACGGGATGTCGGTATCGCTTTGCACCAGCGTTGCAAAGTACTCCAGAGGGGTCGGGACCGCAAACGAGAGATTCATGGGGACATCCTTTCCGAAAAGGTCTGAACGATCAAGCCGGCGCTCAACGCTTGAGAAATTGACTGACTTTCAGGCCTGCGGCCCAGAGCGCTACAAAATATATAGCTGCTGACCCAGCCATGATAAGCGCAAGGAGCCCAATTCGCTTGAGACTCTCGCCGCGCATCTGCGTCCACCCAAAGGCCGCATTAGCCCACATCAGGTAAATGGCCAACAAGGCGCAGGCGGCAACCACCTGCAGCACAAACACGGCCCAGCCCGGTTCGGGTTTGTAGCTGCCTCGACGCAGCAAGCCCACCAGCAGCCAGATGGCGTTGATCATGGCACCGATGCCGATGGAAAGGGTCAGGGCCGCATGGGCAAAGATGGGTACCAAAAACACATTGAGCAACTGCGTGATGACCAGCACGGCAATGGCCACGCGCACCGGCGTCTTGGTGTCCTGGTTGGCGTAATACCCGGGCGCCAGTACCTTGATGGCGACAATGCCGATCAAACCAACACCCCAGCCCATCAAGGCAAAGGTGATCTGCTGCACATCGAATTCGGTGATGGCGCCGTAGTGATACAAAACCGCCACCAAGGGCTTGGCAAAGGCAATCAGTGCCACCGCACAGGGCACGGCCAGCAACACCACCAGTCGCAAACCCCAATCCAGCATGGCCGAGTATTTGGCCGTGTCCCCTGCGGCACGCGCACCGGCGAGTTGGGGCATCAGCACCACGCCCATCGCCACGCCCAGCATGGCGGTCGGAAACTCCATCAAGCGGTCGGCATAGGTAATCCAGCTCACACTGCCAGGGGTCAGGCTCGATGCAATCTGCGTATTGATGAGCATGGAGATGTGCGCCACACTCACGCCCAGCAAGGCTGGCCCCATCAGCTTGAGAATGCTTTTGGTCCCCGGATCGGCCCAGGCCGCTCGGAGTTCGGTCCAACGCAGACTGATGCGCGGTGTCAAGCCGAGCCGTTTGAGCGCCAGCATTTGCACCAGCAGTTGCAAGGCACCACCCAGCAGCACGCCAACCGCCAGCGCATATATAGGTTCCAGACCCAAGGTCTTGAACCAGGGAGCGCCCAACCAAGCCGCACCAATCATGCAAACATTCAGCAGCACCGGCGTCGCCGCGGGAACTGCAAAACGCTTCCAGGTATTGAGGACACCTGCCGCCAGCGCCACCAGGGACATGAAGGCAATGTAGGGAAACATCCAGCGGGTCATGACCACCGCCACGTCATAACCATGCGGGCTTTGCTTCAAGCCGCTGGCCATCGCCCACACCATGAAGGGAGCCCCCAGCACGCCCATGACGCTGATGACCAGCAAGGCCCAGGCCAGCACGGTGGCTGCGCGGTCAATCAGTATTTTGGTGGCCTCTTCGCCCTGCTGAGCCTTGGTCGCAGCCAACACCGGGACAAAGGCCTGACTGAAAGCGCCTTCACCAAAAAACCGCCGAAACAGGTTGGGAATGCGAAACGCCACATTGAACGCATCCGTCAAGGCGCTGGCGCCAAACGTGGAGGCAATCAGCAGCTCGCGCGCCAGGCCGGTGATGCGTGAAACAAGCGTAAAAAGGGAGACGACAGAGGCGGATTTGATAAGACTCACGGCCGGAAGTGTAGCCGCGCCGGACGCATCAACAGGGTGGGTGGTGATCGCCGGGGCGGCAATGCTAGAATCGAAGGCTTTTCTGACAACATCCACAGACTCAAGGAACTATTTATATGGCATCTGGAAAACCCAAGAAAAAGAACCCGCGCCTCGCGTCGGGCCGTAAGCGCGTCCGCCAGGACGTCAAAATCAACGCTGCAAACACTTCTTTGCGTTCCAAATACCGCACCGCGGTGAAGAACGTTGAAAAAGCTGTGATTGCTGGCGACAAGGTTAAAGCAACCGAGTTGTTTGCCAAAATGCAAGCCGTGGTGGACACCGTGGCTGACAAAGGCATCTTCCACAAGAACAAGGCTGCTCGCGATAAGAGCCGTCTGTCGACCAAGGTGAAAGCCTTGGCCGCAATCGCTGCCTGATTTCAGGCAAATCGCACGCATTCACAAGCAATTGAGAATGCGCCGTTTGTAACGGGTGCGCTGTCAGAGAAGCTAAAAAGCCGTCGAAAGACGGCTTTTTTGTTGGCGCTCAGAAAGAGGTAGTCAGGGCGTGGTGGATACAGGCGCGCCTTGCGAGACCTGCAGATCATTGTCTTTGGCGAAGTTCATGCAGAAATCCCAGGCCATCACGTCGTAATCCAGCAGGTCACGGTGGACCACCACGCAACGCACGCCGTTCACGGAGGTTGGAACACACCAGGGCGAGTAACCCAAATGACTGCCCGGTTGAGGACCACCCGGCCGAAACTGGCTCATCACGCCTGCCAGACGTTCTGCCCAGTCGCTGGGGCGAAACGCACGTCCCGCATGGGTCAAACCCAAGATGTAGACTTCTTTGGCAGATTTGGAAATCATCAGATAAATGGTGATCAGTTTGACACTGAAAAAATGTTGCAATGCACAAGAATTCTACCCGACGACCTGTCGCCTGCCGGACGCCTGTCGAACAGGGCCACGCATTGTAGTGATGTCAATTTGTCAAAAATACCCGCAGTTGATGCGCCTAAAATCAGACTTCAATGGCCCAACCGACGTTGGGCCGCTTTGTTTTTGTGACCCCTTTGGAGTTTGAAATCATGAACGCCGCATTGCCTACGACCGAAGCTGTCGCCCCCGCCTTCATCGAAGCTTCGTCACCACACGTGATGAACACTTACGGTCGCTTGCCCATTGCCTTGTCACACGGCCAGGGGTGTCGGGTGTGGGACGTCAATGGCAAGTCCTATCTGGACGCTCTGGGCGGCATTGCGGTCAATACCCTGGGTCACAACCATCCCAAGCTGGTGCCCGCCCTGCAGGACCAGATTGCAAAAATCATCCACAGCTGCAACTACTACCACGTGCCCAACCAGGAGGCACTTGCCAAGAAACTCGTGGAGCTGTCCGGCATGACCAACGTGTTTTTCTGCTCCACGGGCCTGGAAGCCAACGAAGCGGCACTCAAGCTGGCTCGCAAATTTGGGCATGACAAGGGCATCGAACGTCCCGAGATCGTGGTTTACGAGAAAGCCTTTCATGGACGCTCCATTGCAACATTGAGCGCCACCGGCAACCCGAAAATCCAGGCCGGGTTTGGTCCGCTGGTGGAAGGGTTTATCCGCGTGCCCATCAACAACATCGAGAGTCTGAAAAAGGCCACGGATGGCAACCCCAATGTCGTGGCCGTGTTTTTTGAAGCCATCCAGGGTGAAGGCGGGGTGCACCCCATGCACATGGACTACCTGAAGGATGTACGCCGGTTGTGCGACGAGCGCGACTGGCTGCTGATGATTGACGAGGTGCAATGCGGCATGGGTCGCACCGGCAAATGGTTTGCGCATCAGTGGGCGGGCATCAAACCCGATGTGATGCCTCTGGCCAAGGGCCTGGGTTCGGGCGTGCCGGTGGGCGCGGTGGTGGCAGGCCCCAAGGCCGCCCACATTTTCCAGCCTGGCAATCACGGCACGACCTTTGGTGGCAACCCACTGGCCATGCGCGCCGGTGTGGAGACCATTCGCATCATGGAAGAAGACGGCTTGCTGGAGAACGCTGCCACCGTGGGAGCGCATTTGGCCGCCGCACTTGCCCAGGCGCTGAAAGCCGAACTGGCCAGCGGTGCGGTCAAGGAGATTCGGGGTCAGGGCCTGATGTTGGGCATTGAGTTGTCAAAACCCTGCTCGGCGCTTGTGGGGCAAGCCGCGACCAATGGCTTGCTGATCAGTGTCACCGCGGACACCGTGGTGCGTCTGGTGCCCTCATTGATCATGACCACCGTGGAGGCCGATGAAGTCGTCAGCATCCTGTGTCCGCTGATCAAACAACTCCTGTCCGACACGGCCGCCTGAAGCCCGCCCTGCCCCCCCATTTGCCAGCCGAGTACCTGTCCATGCAACATTACCTGCAATTCAGCGACCTGACCGCCGACGACTACGATTACCTGTTCGAGCGCGCGGCGCTCATCAAGAAAAAGTTCAAAGCCTACGAGAAGCACCATCCGCTGGCTGACCGAACCCTGGCCATGATCTTTGAAAAAGCATCGACCCGCACGCGCGTGAGCTTTGAAGCCGGCATGTACCAGTTGGGCGGCAGCGTGGTGCACCTGACCACCGGTGACAGCCAACTGGGGCGCGCGGAGCCGATTGAAGACAGTGCCAAGGTCATCAGCCGCATGGTCGACCTGGTGATGATCCGCACGTTTGAGCAGACCAAGATTGAGCGTTTTGCAGAGCACTCGCGCGTGCCGGTCATCAATGGTTTGACCAATGAGTTCCACCCCTGCCAGATTTTGGCGGACATCTTTACCTACATCGAACACCGCGGCTCGATCCAGGGCAAGACGGTTGCCTGGGTGGGTGACGGCAACAACATGGCCAATACCTGGTTGCAGGCCAGCGAGATTTTGGGTTTCAAGGTGCACGTCAGTACACCCGGCGGGTACGAGGTGGACCAGTCCATCGCCGGGCTGCGCTCGGCCGAGAGTTACCAGGTGTTTGCCGATCCGATGCAGGCCTGCGCCGGTGCCGACCTGGTAACCACCGATGTGTGGACCAGCATGGGCTTTGAGGCCGAAAACGAAGCCCGCAAGAAAGCGTTCGCCGATTGGCGGGTGGATGCCGACATGATGCGCGCGGCCAAGCCAGACGCCCTGTTCATGCACTGCCTGCCCGCCCATCGGGGTGAAGAAGTGGACGCCGACGTGATCGACGGCCCCCAGTCAGTGGTGTGGGAAGAGGCTGAAAACCGCATGCACGTGCAAAAAGCATTGATGGAGTTTTTACTCCTGGGGCGCCTCTGACCACATAAAGTGCGTGTTGTTGGTAATTACCGACACCACGCATTTTTCGGCGGTGATACCTTCTCGGTCTTATGAAAAAGCCCTTGAACACCCCTGCCGATCGACCCGAAGACATCGTGGTCGATGAAAAAGCCCAGCTCGACTTCAGCCAGTCCATGAGCTACGGCGACTACCTGCATCTGGACGCCATTCTGGGCGCTCAACACCCGCTCTCGCCTGACCATAACGAAATGCTGTTCATCGTGCAGCACCAGACCAGCGAGTTGTGGATGAAACTCATGCTGCATGAACTGGGTGCCGCCATTCAATGCGTGGCCCACGATGAACTGGGTACCGCATTCAAAATGCTGGCCCGCGTGAGCAAGATCATGGAGCAGCTGGTGCATGCGTGGGACGTGCTGGCCACCATGACGCCACCCGAATACAGCGCCATTCGGCCCTACCTGGCCAATTCCAGCGGTTTTCAGAGTGCGCAGTACCGCTGCATCGAGTTTGCCCTAGGCAACAAGAATGCGGCCATGCTCAAACCCCATGCCCACCGGCCGGATCTGCTGGCCAGGGTACAGGCCGCCTATGAAGCCCCCTCGCTGTACGACGAAGCGCTGCGCCTGCTGGCACGCCGCGGTCTGGCCGTACCCGCCAGCCACACCACACGCGACTGGACACAGGGTTACCAAGCCAGTGAGGGGGTCGAACAAGCCTGGCTGCAGGTGTACCGCAACCCCAAACAACATTGGGATCTGTACCAGTTGGGTGAGGAACTCACTGATCTGGAAGACGCCTTTCGCCTCTGGCGCTTTCGCCATGTGACCACGGTGGAGCGTGTGATTGGCTTCAAACGGGGCACGGGTGGCACAGGAGGCGTGAGCTACTTGCGCAAGATGCTTGATGTCGTACTGTTCCCCGAGATCTGGACACTGCGCACCCAGCTCTGAAGGGGCTTTGGCCTGCGGTTCAGTCTTGCAGCAACTGGCGCAGCACAAACGGCAAAATGCCCCCTGCGCGGTAGTAATCCACTTCAATGGGCGTGTCGATCCGCAGCAAAACGGTGTGAGAACTCCGGCTGCCGTCGGTGCGGGTGATCACCAACTGGGCATCGCTTTGCGGGAGCAGGTTGGCGTCGGGGTGGATCTCCATGGTTTCGTCGCCCCGCAGCCCCAGGCTTTGCCAGCTGTCGCCGGGCTTGAACTGCAGCGGCAGCACCCCCATACCCACGAGATTGCTGCGGTGAATGCGCTCAAAGCTTTGCGCCACCACCGCCTTGATGCCCAGCAACTGCGTGCCCTTGGCGGCCCAGTCACGGCTGGACCCGGTGCCATATTCCTCGCCCGCCAACACCACGGTAGGTGTGCCTTGCGCCATGTAGCGCATGGCGGCGTCAAAAACAGGCAGCTTTTCAGCCAGGGGGCTGGCACCGGCCTCACCGCCTGACAGCTGGAACAGGGTCATCCCGCCCTCTTCCCGTGACCCATCGGCTGCGGGTGGAATCATGAGATTCTTGATGCGCACGTTCGCAAACGTGCCGCGCACCATCACCTCATGGTTGCCGCGGCGGGCACCGTAGCTGTTGAAGTCCGCCTTTTGCACGCCATGGGCCAACAACCACTGGCCGGCTGGCGAGCTTTCCTTGATGGCGCCAGCGGGCGAAATATGGTCGGTGGTGATGGAATCCCCAAACAGGGCCATGATGCGCGCGCCGGTGATTGATTTTGTATCATTTAGGCCTCTAGCGCCCGTGTACAGTGCGGGAGTAGCTACGTTATTCATAGCAAACGTTGCAAAGAACGGCGGCTCTGCAATGTAGGTACTCTTGGGCCAGGTGTAGGCCTTGCCCGCCACGCCCTTGATGTCTTCCCACAGCTTGCCCGGCTCGGACGCAATGCGGGCGTAGTTTTCCCGAAAAGCCTGGGCATTCATGGCGAACTTCATCAGGGCGTGGATTTCATCGCTGCTGGGCCAGATATCTTTCAGGTACACATCCCGGCCCCCGTGGCCCTGCCCCACGGGTTCGGTCATGAAGTCCCGCAGCATGGTGCCCGCAATGGCATACGCAACCACCAAGGGCGGGCTGGCCAAAAAATTGGCTTTCAGGCTGGGATGAATACGCGCCTCAAAGTTGCGGTTACCCGAGAGCACCGCGGCGCAGACCAAGTCGTTGGTGCTGATCAGTTCATTCAGTTCGGGCGTCAAGTCGCCCGCATTGCCAATGCAGGTGGTGCAGCCGTAACCCGCCAGCGCAAATCCGAGTTTTTCGAGGTAAGGCATCAAACCGGTTTGCGTCAAATACGCCGTCACGATGCGCGAGCCGGGTGCCAGCGAGGTCTTGATGTGCGGCTGGACCGTGAGCCCCGCCTCAACGGCCTTCCTGGCCAACAGCCCCGCTGCCAGCAGGACGCTGGGGTTGGACGTATTGGTGCAACTGGTGATGGCAGCAATCAGCACGTCGCCGTTGCCTACCGTCACACCCGTGGCTGTGTGCTGGGGCGCATTCGCCGTTGCCTTGCTCGCCTCCAGTGTGGAGCGGTTCAGCACCATCTCGGCCACGGCACGGGCTGCGCCCGGTGGCAGTGGCGGCGCGATCGGAGCCTCACTGCCATGAACGGCGCCCTGAATCGGATAACGCGTCAGCAGCTTGTGCGCGGGCTGGTTGAAGCCATTCTCGGCGCTGGAGCGGCTGAACAGCTTGGCAAACTGCTCGGCGACCTGCCCCAGTTCAATGCGGTCCTGCGGCCGTTTGGGGCCTGCCAGGCTGGGGGTCACATCGTCCAGATTCATGGCAACCACTTGGGAGTAGTCAACCTCTCCGCGCAAGGGCACACCAAACAGGCCTTGTGCCTTGAAATAAGCTTCAAAGGCCTGGACCTCGTCGTCCGTGCGGCCCGTGCCCTTGAAGTAGTCCATCGTTTTTTCGTCCACCGGAAAGAAGCCCATGGTCGCGCCGTATTCAGGCGCCATATTGGCAATGGTGGCCCGGTCGGGTAGCGCCAGGGTCCGCGTGCCCTCGCCAAAGAACTCCACAAACTTGCCCACCACTTTGTGGCGTCGCAGCATCTCGGTCACGGTCAGCACCAGGTCGGTCGCCGTCACCCCCTCGCGCAAGCGGCCGGTCAGCTCGAAACCCACCACATCAGGCGTCAACAGGTACACCGGTTGCCCCAACATGGCGGCTTCGGCCTCAATACCGCCCACGCCCCAGCCCACCACACCAATGCCATTGATCATGGTGGTGTGGCTGTCCGTGCCCACCAGCGTGTCGGGGTAATACAGGCCCGTCTTGTCCTGGTGAACACCACGGGCCAGGTATTCCAGGTTGACCTGGTGCACGATGCCAAACCCTGGCGGCACCACGCCAAAGGTGTCAAACGCCTGCATGCCCCACTTCATGAATTCATACCGTTCGCGGTTGCGCTGGAATTCCAGCTTCATGTTCAGGTCCAGCGAGTCTTTCTTTCCATAGTGGTCCACCATGATGGAGTGATCCACCACCAGGTCCACCGGCACCAGGGGTTCAATGCGGCGGGGGTCATAACCCAGACGCTGGGCCGTGCTGCGCATGGCGGCCAGGTCCGCCAGCAAGGGCACACCCGTGAAATCCTGTAGCACCACGCGCGACACGACAAACGGAATTTCGTCCGTGCGCAGGGCTTGCGGCAACCAGCCCGCCAACTGGGTCACGTGCCCGGTGGTCACCTTTTTGCCGTCGCAATGACGCAGTACTGACTCCAGCACGATGCGCAAGGAGACCGGCAGACGGCTGATGGTGGGGAACTGTTGGGCCAGCGCGGGCAAGGAATAGAACTGGCCCGTTTTGCCCGCAGCAATCTGGAAAGTCTGGAGGGTGGATGCAAAAGCGTGAGACATGGCAACTCCGTGGGGAATAGGGGTCCGTACATTTTGTCAACAAGAGTGTTCACTGCATTTACGTCACCTTGTTTGAGAATGCGTAAATTGTCGTCAGCGGATGCGCCGCAATATGTTGCCCAGCGCACGGACCGCGGTGAAATAGGCCGGTACCGTGAGTCCTGTTCGTTTACAAGGAGTGCTTCATGACCCATTTTCAAATCGCCGTTGTTGTTGGCAGTCTTCGCGCCGACTCTTTCAACCGCAAACTGGCCACCGCGATCGCCAAGCTGGCCCCGGCCGACTTTTCGTTCAAGCAAGCCGAGATCGGTGACCTGCCGCTTTACAACCAGGACGACGACACCGCGCCTGCTGACGCCGTCAAACGACTGAAAGCCGATATCGTGGCGTCGCAAGGCGTGCTGTTCGTCACCCCCGAATACAACCGTTCGATTCCCGGCGTCCTCAAGAATGCGATTGACCACGCCTCTCGCCCGTATGGCCAAAGCGTTTGGGCGGGCAAGCCGGCTGGCGTGCTGGGTGCGTCGGTCGGCGCCATTGGCACCTCCATGGCGCAGCAACATCTGCGCAACATGCTTGCTTATCTCGACATGCCGACACTGGGTCAGCCAGAAGCGTTCATCCACGCGAAAGACGGTTTGTTTGACGACGCAGGCAACATTGGTGTCGAGAGCAAAAAGTTCTTGCAGGCCTGGATGGATCACTATGTGGCCTGGGTGAAGAAGCATGCTGGCTGAAACAAGCGCCGCCAGGGAACGACATAAGGTGACCGGTGCGGACGTCCAGCCCGGTTTCGGGCCCCGGTTCATGGGCGCGCATCTTTTTGTAGGTAACGCCGTCTTCAATCAGAAGGACGAGGACCTCGGGTACATCAAGGAAGTGATGCTCGACCAATGCAATGGCCAAGTCAGCTTTGCGGTCTTGTCTTACGGCGAGTACTTTGGGATCGGCGAGAAACTCTTTGCCGTGCCTGCGGCCGCCTTGACGATTGACATTGAACACCAGCGGATTGTTCTGGATGATGACAAGTACAGCCTGAAAAACGCGCCCAACTTTGACAGCACAAAGTGGCCCAACATGGCCGATCCCCAGTGGGCACAAGGCATCCACGCCTACTACGGAACAAAAATGGACGTCGCCCATCCGCATCGCCAGGCCTCGCTTTGACCCCGTCAGTGAACAGGCCGCCCCTCGGACCCGACATGGATCCGAAAGCTGCACTGATTTTTATCATCAACGCGACGTCTGGCCATAACGACCCAACCGAAACACGCCAGGCCATCGAAGCGGCGCTGAAGACGGCAGGCCGACTCGCCGAGTTCTGGCCAGCACCACCCAATGAACTGGCCCGTGTGGCCCAGAAAGCCGCCACTATGGCCAAGTCCCGCCGCAGCGCCGTGATCGCTGTTGGCGGAGACGGCACGATCAACGCTGTGGCACAGGCCGCCCACCAGCAAGGATGCGCGATGGGCGTGGTGCCGCAAGGCACCTTCAATTACTTTGCCAGAGCGCATGGCCTGCCCAGTGGTGCCCATGAGGCCACGCAATCCCTGTTGGACAGCGGGCCGTTGCCGGTTCAGGTGGGCGTGATCAATGACAGGGTGTTTCTGGTCAATGCCAGCCTGGGGCTGTACCCTGACTTATTGGAAGACCGCGAGGCTTACAAAGCGCGCTTTGGACGCAGTAGGTTGGTGGCATTCATGTCCACGGTGATGACCCTGCTTGGCAAACACCGCCAGTTGAAATTGCGCATTGAACTCGGGGGCATCTCCCGGGACATTACGACTCCCACAGTTTTCGTCGGCAACAACCGGCTGCAACTGGAGCAAGTGGGGCTACCTGAGGCCCGCGCGCTGGACGAGGGCTGCATCGCAGCCGTCATGCTGCGGCCTATTGGCTCTCTCGCCATGCTCTGGCTGCTGCTACGCGGCTCGTTCGGGAAACTCGGGGAAGAAGACACGGTGGAAAGCTTCAAGTTTCACCGCATGGTGATCAAACCCAGGCAAGCGTGGCGCGGCCACAGGGTCAAAGTAGCCTACGACGGCGAAGTGAGCTGGATGTCGGCCCCGCTGGAATTTCGCGTGGCGCCGCAGCCCTTGTACCTCCTCAAACCGAAGGCGACGGACGTTAAACCAGAGGCGGATACAGTCGGGCCATGAGTGTCGTGCTGCAACTGTCGGATACACACTTTGGTACCGAACAGGCGCCGGTCATTGCTGCCCTGTTCGCGCTGACCCGGGCACAGCAACCTGAACTCGCCATCCTCTCGGGCGACATTACCCAACGGGCCCGTCCAGTGCAATTTCAGGCGGCACGGGCCTTCATGAACCGGCTGGGCGTTCCTTTTCTGGCCATTCCGGGCAACCACGACATCCCTCTTTTTGACCTGCCAGCCCGCCTCGGCAACCCTTACGGCCACTACACGGCAGCATTTGGCAGCGACCTCGAACCCATCCATTCATCCCGGGATTGGTTGGTGGTGTGCGTCAACACCACACGGTGGTATCGGCATAAAAACGGTGAAATTTCTTTATCCCAGATTGAGCGTGTTGCCCAGCAGCTGAGAAGCGCCAGCCCCGAACAACTGCGGGTTGTGGTGGTTCACCAGCCGGTTGCCGTGTTGCGCGCCGGGGAAGCGCACAACCTGTTGCGTGGTCACCGTGCCGCATTGACCCGCTGGGCAGCGGCTGGCGCCGACCTGGTCCTGGGCGGGCACATTCACCTACCCTACGTGCAGGCGATCCCATTTGCTGCCAGGCCCCTGTGGGCGGTACAGGCAGGTACGGCCGTTTCAAGCCGGGTGCGGGATGGGGTTCCAAACTCGGTCAACCTGCTGCGCTGGAAGGGTGATACCCCCGAGGGCCGATGCTTGATAGAACGCTGGGATTACGATGGTTCGGCACAATCTTTCTTATGCATGACCGTCAACGACATCCAACCCGGCCCAACAAACAGTGACTGTTGACGCCGCATTGCTCACGCGAGGCGCCCAGTGGGCAGGTCAGCACGCCTTGGCGCTGTACTTCTCCATTCTTGTCCTGCTGGTGGCGGGCGTCCCTGTCGTCCATCGGCTACTTCGGCCAAGCAGTTCAGCAGGCTCCGCAACCGTGATCAGGCCCTCGCTCCAAACCCGGGTGGTGCAAGGCGCCAGTGCATTCATCATGGGAGCGGGGATCTTTGTGAGCCTGGCCAGCCAGGTCGGCCCGAAGGGTCTCCTGGCCCGCATCGACCTGGTGTTCACAGACGCGGTCCGCGAGAGTGTTCCACTGCCGGCGGTTCAGGTGTTTACCGGCATCACGCATCTGGGAGATACCGCAACCCTGACGGCGTTGTGTCTTGCCATGGCCGTGCTGCTGGTTGCGGTTCGTCAGCGTGCGCTGGCGTTTGGCTGGGTGCTGGCGGTCGCGGGCAACGGCCTGCTGAACCAGACGCTGAAACACGCCTTCGGGCGCCTGCGGCCCTTGCACACCAATGGCGGTCTGGTCGAGCCGGGCTACAGCTTCCCCAGCGGCCACAGTTCGGGGGCGGTGGTGGCCTACGGCATGCTGGCGTATCTGGCACTTCGGCTGTTGCCGGCGCGCTGGCATGTGCCTGCCTTGTGTGCCGCCGTTGCGCTGGGTTTCAGCATTGGCGCGAGCCGGCTGTTCATGCGCGTTCATTTTGCAAGCGATGTACTGGCCGGCATGGCCTCGGGCACAGCATGGCTTGCGATCTGTATCACGGGCATGGAACTGATGCGCCGCCACAGACGGGGAGCAAGCTGACCTGGGCCTAGGTCTTTGAGGGTCTGCGGTAGAGCCACGGCACATCGAGCAGGCGTTCCCCCATCAGTTTCATGCTCGCGTCACGGCCCAAACGCACCAACCCTGTAGCGTGAAAAATCCGTCCATTTCGTATCGCCCGGGCTTGAACACGGGCGTTGCGCTGCCAGCGCCGGTGCGCGTAATGGCTCAAGGCGGCAGGCACGTCGGTCGCATGGTTAACGAGAGACTGCCCCAAACACGCGGCGTCCTCAATCGCCATGCCAGCCCCCTGCGCAAGGTAGGGCAACATCGGATGCGCGGCATCCCCCAACAATGCAATCCGGCCTTGCGCCTGCTCCCGGGCATGGCGCATGGGCGGACGAATGCTCAAGGCCCACAAACGCCACTGGGCAATGGCCTGAATCAGGTCCTGCAAGGGCGAGCAGGTGGCCGCCAGGTGACGCCTCAAATCGGACGCGTTGGCGTTGTGGTCCCAATTTTGGGGATCACCCGGTGTCTGTCCGTGCACGATGGCAACCACATTGAGCCACTCGCCCCCCCGCACCGGGTACTGCACCACATGCATCTGCGGCCCCAACCACGCTGTGATCTGATTTGAACGGAGCGGCTCTGGCAAGCTGGTCTGAGGCACCATGGCGCGGTAGGCCAGATGGCCGGTAGCCAGGGGCGCACCATCGTTGAGCAGCTGCTGGCGCACGCGGCTCCACAGGCCATCGGCGCCAATGAGCAAGTTACCAATCGCCTCGCAACCCCTGTCCGTGCGGACTGCCACAGACTTGTCCCGTTGCACGTACTGCTCCACGGTGTGGCCGACATGGAGTTGCACATCCCCATGCGCCTGCACGGCGGCCAGTAACAAGGCGTGGATATCCGCCCTGTGAATCGTGGCGTAGGGTGCCCCGTAGCGCGCCACGGCGTCAGCCCCCAGACGCAAAACGCCGAGCTCTGCGCCAGTCACGGCACTGCGAACCTGAAGACGCTCCGGGTACGCCGCCACGCCCACCAGCGCGCTCTGCAAACCCCAACCCTGCAACACGCCCACCACGTTGGGCCCCAGTTGAATACCGGCCCCCACTTCGGTAAATGCGGCAGCCCGTTCAAATAAATCAACCGAGACGCCCGAACGCACACAGGCCAGCGCACCAGCCAGGCCGCCAATACCACCACCAATCATCACAGCGCGAGTCGTCATGTCTGTCATTTTGCCAGCCCGGTCCCTGGCCATCGAGTCATGACGGGCTGTAAGGTGTGGCGTCGGCGGATGTCTACCGTGGTGCAGGGGCATTCCGTCTGAGGCCCGGCAAGGGTTCTCGCCTGCCGTTAAGCTCCATTTTTTTGGAGACCTCACCATGAAGCAAAAGACCGCGCAAGATTTTGATCAGGAACTGTTGATTTTGTTTGATGCCTACGTGCACGGCACGATCGACCGGCGCGGATTTCTCGAAGGTGCCCAGAAGTTTGCGGTAGCCGGCATGACGGCGGGCATGTTGCTGACAGCGCTCAGCCCCAAGTTCGCCCAGGCCCAGCAAGTGAGCCCCCAGGACAAACGGCTCAAAACCGAGATGCTTGAATTCTCATCCCCGAATGGGTCTGGCAAGGTCAAAGGCTATCTGGCACGGCCTGCCGGTGCCTCAGGCAAGCTGCCCGGCATCTTGGTAGTTCATGAAAACAGGGGACTCAACCCGCACATTGAAGACATCGCCCGACGCCTCGCGCTTGACGGCTACATGGCCTTTGCGCCTGATGCACTGACGCCGCTGGGCGGTTACCCCGGCGATGAGGACAAAGCGCGCGAGTTGTTTGCAAAACTTGACCAGCCCCGCACCCTGGAAGATTTTGTTGCGGCAGCGGGCTACCTCAAAACCCGTCCGGACTGCGACGGCAAGGTCGGAGTGGTCGGCTTTTGTTACGGCGGTGGCATGGCGCACACGCTCTCCACGCGTCTGCCCGAACTCAATGCTGCCGTGTCTTTTTACGGCAACCATCCACCGGAACAGGACGCGGCAAAAGTCAAAAGCCCCCTGCTCATTCATTTCGCCGGGGTTGACGAACGCATCAACGCCGCATGGCCCGCCTACGAGGCAGCGCTGAAAGCGGCTTCGGTTGCCTACACAGCCCACCAGTACCCTGGCACCCAGCACGGCTTCAACAACGACACCACTCCCCGTTTTGATGCGAGCAGCGCCAAACTCGCCTGGGAACGGACGATGTCGTTTTTTAATAAAACGTTGCGAACCTGACGGTTGAAGGCCGCTGGCATTGACATCGCGCAGCTTGTTGTTCGCTTCAAGGGCCCAATATCAAAGAAATGATTCCATTTTCCGTTCTCGACCTCTCCCCCATCACGCAAGGCAGCGATGCTGCCCAATCGTTTCGCAACACCCTTGACCTGGCCCAACATGCCGAACGCTGGGGCTTTCAGCGCTACTGGCTGGCCGAGCACCACGGGATGCCAGGCATTGCCAGCGCGGCGACGGCCGTGCTCATGGGGCATGTGGCGGGCGGTACCCGCAAGATTCGCGTCGGTGCGGGTGGCATCATGTTGCCCAACCATTCGCCGCTGGTCATTGCCGAGCAATTTGGCACGCTGGAGTCACTGTACCCAGGCCGAATCGACCTGGGGCTGGGTCGCGCGCCGGGGTCCGACCAGGTGACCGCACGCGCCATGCGGCGCAACCTGTCCTCTGACGCTGATGAATTTCCGCGTGATGTGCTGGAGTTGATGGACTATTTTTCCGCAGACTCCAAAAACCCGGTGCATGCGGTGCCGGGACGAGGCTTGGACATTCCCGTCTGGGTTCTGGGCTCCAGCCTCTTTGGCGCTCAGCTGGCCGCAGCCCTTGGCCTGCCTTACGCCTTTGCGTCCCACTTCGCGCCGCAGCAAATGATGCAAGCCATCGCCTTGTACCGGGCCAGCTTCCGCCCTTCGGCGCGGCTCGCCAAGCCCCATGTCATGCTGGGCTTCAATGTGTTTGCCGCCGACAGTGACGAAGAAGCTGCCTTTCGGGCCACGTCGATGCAGCAGGCCTTTGTCAACCTACGCAGCGGACGCCCGGCGCGTCTGCCGCCGCCCCTGGCGGACTACCCCAACCTGGTCGGGCCCGCGGAACGGGCCTTGCTGGACAGCGTGTTGGCCTGCTCCGCGGTTGGGGCCTCCAGCACGGTGCATGCAAGCATCAACGCATTCATTGAACGAACCGGTGCCGACGAATTGATGATCACCTCCCAGATCTTTGATCACTCGGCACGTCTGCGCTCTTATGAGATCACGTCCGGGCTCTTTGCCGGACAACCCGCTCTCAGTTTTTGAAAAGGAACGGCCATGACAGATTTACCCAAGCACACCGCGCAGCGCAGCATCTGGATGCGTGGCCTGCTCATGATTCTGATGGCCCTGGCTTACCAGTTGGCGAGCACCTTGCTGGTTTTTGTGGCCATCATCCAGTTTGTTTTGGCGGTCGTGAGTGACACGCCAAATCCGCGACTGATGGCGCTGGGCCGCAGCCTGGGCCGATACCAGGGACAGATAGCCGACTTTGTCAGCTTCTCATCTGAAGAACCGGCCTTTCCATTTGCCGAGTGGCCGTCGCCCTGAGATCACAAATCAAGGCAAGGGCTACAGCAGCAAGCGACCAAAATGCCGGGCAAAAGCCTGGGTCGTCTCTGCACTGAGACGCTGGCCAATAAAAATCTCGATCCCCCGCAACAACTTGCGCAACTCGGCCGGATTGTTGCAGCGGCCAATGGCCTCACAAATAGGCGCACCGGACGCCCCCAGACGGTCAAATACGAAGCGTGATGCGTCCTCACGCACCTCCAAAAACTTTTCTGGACTGGTGGCGGGACGGGGCATGTCCGAGGCTTCACTGGCGGCATAACCCGACGCCACGGGGGCCTGAAGTGGCGTCACATAGCCGGTCGAGTCGATGAGCCCCATGTGCTGCAAATACTGCAGCACCGGCTCAAGTTCACCCACTCGCACCAAAGCGCCCAAGTCATTAACTGTCTTTTTGCCGTCCACCACGATCAGAACGCGTCGCTGCAATGCGCTCAAAAGGCCGCTTCGGCCCGCCATCTCGGCCCTGCCTTTGTCGGTTTTGGCGAAAGTCGTTCCTGGGTTCATTGTCATGCGTCGGCAATGATCTCTGGCGAGTCAGTCTGTACCCGCGCCCATCCTAAAGTGCCTGTCCCAGCCGGGCAATGCCTTCTTCAATCTTGTCCACGCCCACGGTCGCAAAACTCAGGCGAAATGAAGACAGATCGGGATCATGGGCAAAAAACGGGGCGCCCGGGACAAAAGCGACCAGCTTGTCGATGGCACGTTTGGCGAACTCGGGCGCATCCATGCCCTTGCCGTGGGCACCCGTGAGCCTGGCCCAAAAGAACATGCCGCCCTGCGGCGCATTGAAGGCCACAGCGTCGCCCAGTTCACGGCGCAGCGACTCAGCCATGACCCGGGCACGCTCAGCGTAGGTTTTTCGCACCGCACCCAAGGCGGTGTCCAGACGATTGAGTGTGAGGTAATGGGCCGCGGTGGCCTGGGTCAGGTTACTGGTGTGGGCATCGCTGAACTGCTTGCACATGGTGGCATTGGCCAGGAGCGCAGGAGGCGCGATCATCCAGCCCACACGCAAACCAGGGCTCAAAATCTTGCTGAACGACCCGCAATGGGCCAGCCAGTCGCAGCTTCCAGGAATATCGTCGCTCAATGCCAGCATGCTGGGCGGCGGTGGGTTGTCAAAGTACAGTTCGCCATACGGATCATCCTCAACCACCAGCGTCCGGGTGCGCACGGCAATCTCCAGAATACGCTTGCGCCGTTCAAGGCTGAGTGTGGCCCCGCTGGGGTTACCGAAGGTGGGAATGAGGTACACGAGCTTGGGCTTGTGCTCTTCGATCAATTGCTCCAGCTTGTCCACATCCACGCCGTCCGCATCAATGGGCGCGCCGATGATGTGGGCGCCATACAGGCGGAAACACTGGATGGTGGCCAAAAACGTGGGCGCTTCAACGATGACTTTGTCTCCCGGGGAGATCATGGTCTTGCCAATCAAATCCAGGGCCTGCTGGCTGCCGGTGGTGACAATCAGGCCATCAGGCTTGACGGACGCACCCTTGTTGGCCATGAAGGTACTGATGCCTTCACGCAGAGGCTGGTAACCCTCGGTGGCGCCATATTGCAGCACCGGGCCGGGGTTGCTGGTCAAGACCGCATTGGCGGACTCCTTGATGCCCTGCACATCAAACAGGGCCGGGTCAGGAAAACCGCCCGCAAACGAAATGATGCCCGGTTTGCCAAGCAACTTGAAAAGTTCGCGGATGGCAGATGTCTCCACATTGTTCAGGCGATCAGCGAATTGCATGGATTTCCTTCATTTTTCGCCGCATATGACGATTAAGATTAAATTGGTAACAGTCCGCAATTATTATTCAGCCATATCACCAGCGCCCACTGGCGTACAAGCCCATGCCAGACATCTCCCATTTCTTCAAAACAGTCAGGCTTCCGGCCATGCCAGAGGTGGCTTATGCGCTCATCAAGTCCCTGAGCGCAGAAAATGTGTCGGCCGCCCGGGTAGGGGACCTGATCGCCAAAGACCCCGCCATCACGGCCACGCTGCTGCGCATGGCCAACAGTGCGCTGTTCGGGTTGTCGCAAAACGTCAGCTCACTGGACAACGCCATCAGCCTGATCGGCATGTCACAAATTCGCTCCCGGGCCCTCTCGGTCTGCCTGGCCAATGCATTTCCGGTGGCCCCCGGGATGGACCGCATTGCTTTCTGGCAAGGCAGCCTGGCGACTGCCGCCTACGCCCAGTGGTTGTGCGCCCACCTTGACATGGATCCCCAACAGGGCTGGCTGGCCGGTTTGATGCTGCGCCTGGGGGAGATGATCATCGCGCAGCGGGATCCGGCGCTGATAGACGGCATCGAGAAACTGCCCTGCGGCCCTGGCGAACGCTGGACGCGTGAACAGCACCTGGCAGGCTTCAGCGAAGGCCAGATCACGGCCGAGTTGGCCAGGCGCTGGGACTTCCCCACCGACATGGTGGAAGGGCTCGATTGCGCCACGGACCCGCTGGCAACCCAGCCTCTGAACCGGCTTGGCGCCGTCCTGCACCTGTCCAGCCAACTGGCCGACTTGCCTGACAGCGGCCCCGTTGTGCTGGATGGCCTGCCGGCTGACGTGTTGATGGCGCTGGCACTCAACACAGACTGGATGCTGGCCAACGTGCCCGACGTGAGCGCACTGATGGATGTTTCCTCCTTTTCCGGCTGATCCCTGCCCTCCTACGCATGAAACTAACGGCCATTGAAGGTTTTTTCGCCACCCTGAAGGCAGCCAATCCACAACCCCAGACCGAACTTGAATACACCTCGGTTTTTGAATTGCTCGCAGCCGTTTTATTATCAGCCCAGGCAACGGATGTGGGCGTCAACAAGGCCACGCGACGACTTTTTCCTGTGGCTAACACACCGCAAAAAATTCTCGCCATCGGCCTCGAAGGCCTGGAAAACCACATCAAGACCATTGGCCTGTTTCGCTCCAAAGCCAGGCACCTGATGCAGACCTGCCGGATGTTGGTTGAGCAGCACGGTGGCGTCGTGCCCCGCACACGCGAAGCCCTGGAAGCCCTGCCAGGCGTCGGTCGCAAGACCGCCAATGTGGTGCTGAACGTCGCTTTTGGGGAGCCCACCATGGCCGTGGACACCCATCTTTTCCGGCTGGGTAACCGCACCGGCCTGGCGCCGGGCAAGACGCCCTACGAGGTGGAGATGAAGCTCCTCAAGCGCATTCCTGCGGCCTACCTGGTTGATGCCCATCACTGGCTGATCCTGCATGGCCGCTATGTGTGTCAGGCACGCAAGCCCTTGTGCTGGCAATGCAGCGTCAGCGCCTATTGCGACTTCGAAAGCAAGACGCCGAACCCCACTGGCCAGCCCGCCAGAACCGGCAAGCCACTTTGATTCTGATGGACCCGCGTACCGTCATCATGCTCGCCGGGGCCATGAGCGGCCTGATGGCCGTGGTGCTGTTTGGACTCAAGCGCAATTTCCCGACATCGATCAAAGGCCTGGGCGAGTGGTCAGCGGCTTTGCTGATCTTGTTTGCGAGCGGTGTGCTGGTGTCCGCGCGGGGCTTTTTGCCCAACTTTGTTTCGATTTCGGTGTCGAGTATTCTGTTGTGGAGCGGGCTGTGTCTGGGGTACTTTGGCACGCAGCGCTTTTTTGACATCAAACCGGCCCCGGGGCCCTGGATCGCCTTGATCACGATCGTGCTGCTGGTTCAGGTGTGGTTCACCCTGTTCACCCCCAATTACCACGCGCGCATGGTGTTGACAACATCAACCACAGCCCTGCTGACCGCCGTGCATGCGTATCTGGTGCTTAAACAAGGCGCGTTTACCTATGCCCGCGTGATGGTCATCTGGGTGCTGTCTTTTCTGTCGGTCACACAGGTCATGCGCCTGGTGACCTCGTTCATGTACCCCCTGGCCAGCAATGCCGAGTTTTTTGACAAATCGGTCTTCCAGTTGATCTACATCACCAGTTTTGCCCTCTGCATTTTGTTGTTTTCGATTGGCGTGGTGTTGATGGCCACCGAACGCCTGCGCACCGAGCTGGAGCATCTGGTCACGCATGACGCTCTGACCAACGCCTTGACACGGCGCAGGATGAACGATGCTTGCGACCGCGAACTCGAACGCTGCCGCCGCTACGGCCACCGCATGGCGCTGCTGATGATGGACCTGGACCATTTCAAGGCCATCAATGACACTTATGGCCACCAGGCGGGTGACCGGGTGCTGGTGAGCTTTGTCTCCAAGGTCAATACCCTGTTGCGAAGCGCCGACCTGCTGGGGCGTTTCGGGGGCGAAGAATTCATTGTCATCCTGCCCGAAACCACGATGGAGGAAGCCATTGCGGTTGCCCAGCGCATTCTTGAAATCAGCCCCCTGGCCGACCAGGCCCCGTCTTGCACCGTGAGCATCGGCATCACCACCAACCACAAGGACAGCGACAACGCGGACACCTTGCTGGCGCGGGCGGACAGCGCCATGTACCGTGCCAAGGCGCGTGGCCGCAACCGGGTGGAGACGGGCTGAGCCGCTTGCTACCGCAGCAGCTCACACCAGCCGCCAAAAGCGGGCGCCTGCTGCGGCCAATCGGCGGCCTGAGTCACTGCACGCACGCCCCTTGAGAGCAAACCGGCGGCGCGAATCACACCGGCATGGGTGATCCACACCGCGTTCTGCCCCAGGCGCTGCGACTCATCCCACGCAGCCCCCACGCGCCGCATGACGTCAGCCACACTCTCCCGTCCGCCAAACCGGTGCTGGCCAAAATCCGCGGTCCATCGGTCATAGTCGACCTGGGGGATGGCGTCCCAGCGCTGCTGCTCCCAGCAGCCAAAATCCATCTCGACCAGCCTCGCATCGGTTTTACAGACCAAATCAGACCGCAGCCCTTGCAGGACGTGCGCAAGGCGCTCACATCTTTGTAGCGGAGACGTCGCCATGCACAAGCCCTGCGGCAAGAGGCCAGCCAGGGTTTGGGCGGCCTGCAGCGTGGCGGCCTCGTCGGCCGGCACATCGGTCGCCCCGTAACACAGGCCCGGGGCGATCAGCGGTTGTGCATGGCGCACGAGCCAGAGCTTCATGCGGGCGATCTCACAAGCTGAGGGCCAGACCCAGGTAAAAAGCGATCTCGCACACCTGCTGGGTGGTGCCCAGGCAGTCCCCGGTGAAGCCCTGCAAACGCTGCCAGAACCAACGCCACATGGCGATGAATACCATGCCCGAGAGCGCCAACGCCGTCAGCAACGACTGCAACAACGCCTGCGGACTCCGGTCAATTGCTATGAAATGAATAGCTACCTGCGCACATATCACGGCGGCTAGTGCCATAAAACACCATAAAAAAGCCGTCCCCAGGCTCCACCCGCTGATCTGGTCCGCCAACGGCTTGGACTTGGACCCCGCCGCGTCACCCACATGCGGCATCAACCGAATCAGCAGCAGCGGCCAGGTGCGCGACACCACATGCGCCAAAAACAGCGCCGTGCACAGCACCGCGGGACTCACCGAGCCCAGCAACGCCAGCAAAGACACTTTGGACAGCAGCGCCAGCACCACGGCAATGGCGCCAAAAGCCCCCACGCGCGAGTCCTTCATGATGATCAGCGCACGGTCACGGTCCAGCGTGCCGCCCAGTCCGTCAGCCACATCGGCCAGGCCGTCTTCATGAAAAGCGCCGGTGATCAGCACTCCCAGCGCGGTGCCCAGCACGGCCGCCACCAGCGGCGAAAACACACTGTTCACCAGCGCCGCCATCAAGACCGCCGTGAATGCGGCGATGAGCCCGCCCACCAGCCAACCCACCCCCGGAAAATGCCCGGCGCTCATGCGGAGCAGGGCCGGACTGAACCCAACCCAGTCCGCCAGCCGCCCGGTGACCGGGATGCGCGTGAAAAACTGCAGGGCCAGCAGGTAGTGGCGGGCAAACTGGCGCATCATCAGGCCGCGCTGGTCTCGGAGGCCGATTTTTCAGACACGCCTGCCGACTCAAAACTGGCCATCTCGCGCAGGATGGCGCAGGCCGACTGCAGCAGCGGCCAGGCCAGCGCACCGCCCGAGCCTTCGCCCAGACGCAGCCCCAGGTCCAACAGCGCCTGCACGCCCAGGTGCTGCAACATGAACTCATGCCCGCGCTCGCCCGAGCGGTGCGCAAACACACAAGCCTGCAGCACCAGCGGCTGCAAGGCATGCGCCACCAGCACGGCCGAGGTGGCGATGAAGCCGTCCACCACCACCACGCGGCGTTCCTGCGCGGCCTGCAGCACGGCCCCCACCATGGTGGCAATCTCGAATCCACCCAGAGCGGCGAGTGCGTCCAAAGGTGCGGTGGCCGTGGCGTGTCGGGCCAACACCTCGCGCAGAACAGCGGTCTTGCGTTGCACCGCAGGCGCGTCCAGCCCGGTGCCCGCGCCGGTACAGACCTCAATGTTCAGCCCGGCCAGCCGCGCCAGCAAGAGCGAGGCGGCCGAGGTGTTGCCAATACCCATTTCACCCAGCAACAAGGCATTGCCGGGCAGGCTCTTGACGATGTCCTGCCCGTTTTGCAGCGCCTGCTGGCATTGCTGCGCGGTCATGGCGGGCTGCACGGAGGAGTCAGCCGTGCCCTGCTCCCCCCCCGCCACCTTGCGTACCAATAAATGGGGGCGCTGCGTACCGGCAGGCAGCCCGGCCAGAAAGTCGTGGTTCACACCGCAATCCACAACCGTGAGGCTGATGCCGTTCTGGCGCGCCAGCACGCTCACCGCGGCGCCACCGGCCAGAAAGTTCTCCACCATCTGCCAGCTCACATCGCTCGGAAAGGCGGAGATGCCGCGGGCGGTCAGGCCGTGGTCACCGGCAAAAACGACCAGCTGCGGGTCCAGCAGCGCGGGCGACTCGGTCCCCAGAATCTCGCCCAACTGCAAGGCCAGCACTTCCAGGCGGCCCAGGGAGCCCTGGGGCTTGGTCTTGTTGTCCAGCTTGTGTTGCAGTGCGGCGGTCAGGGCGGAGGTGCGGATGTCGGCCAATGTGGGCAAGGTGGTGTGCATGGTGAAACTCCGGTGAAGAAATATGGGAACGGCGAGTGAAAGGAATGTCAGTGGAGCGCGATCAGGCCATCAAGGCGTTCAGCACGCCCGGCTCGAAATGTTGTTCGATGTAATCGGCGAGCCCGTCAAACACCGCGTCGAGCGTGGGCACGGGCCCGGCCAGGCTCGCGCCAAACAGCGCCTGCAAGGCAGCAGCGTCTTCCAACAGGCCATGCAGGTACAGGCCCAGCACGTTGCCGGCGCCGTTTTGCCAGCCCAGGCCACCGGGCAACACCACTCGGGCTACGTCGCCTGCGGCGGCCATGGCGGGATGCTGCTGCGTCTGGCCATGGTGAATTTCGTAGCCGGCCACGGGCACACCCGCCAGGGTGGACCAGGGACCGGTCATGTCCACACCGAAGCGCGTTTGCGTGTGCCGCACCGTCTTGTCGGGGTCAAACACGGTCACCAGCGGCAACAGGCCCAGGCCGGGGGCGTTGCCGTCAATGCCATGCGTGTCAATCAGCGCCTCGCCCAGCATCTGCAGGCCGCCGCAAATGCCCAGCACCGCCCCGCCCTGCCCCGCGTGGCGGGCAATGGCCCCGTCCAGCCCCTGCTGGCGCAGCCAGGCCAGGTCGCCGCTGGTGTGCTTGGAGCCGGGCAGGATGACCCAGTCGGTCGGCGCCAGGCCAGCGAGTTCCGACGGGCTGCGCACCCACTGCAGGCGCACGCCGGGCACGTTTTTGAGCGGCTGGAATTCATCGAGGTTGCTGATGCGCGGGTAGGCGATGACGGCCACCGTCCGGGTGACCGCCCCGGCGGCGGTGCTGCGGTCGTCAAACACACCGTCTTCTTCGGGCAGGCCGTGCTGCCACCACATCGGCAGCGTAGCCACGGTGGGCACACCGGTGAGGTCTTGCAACATGTGGGGCGCGGGGGCCAGCAGACTGGCGTCACCGCGAAACTTGTTCAAGACAAAGCCCTTGATCAAGGCGCGCTCGTCTTCGGGCAACAGGGCCCAGGTGCCGTACAGGTGCGCAAAGGCACCGCCGCGGTCAATGTCGGTCACCAGCAGGCAGGCCGCGTTGGCGTGCCGGGCCACACGCATGTTGACGATGTCGCTGTTGTGCAGGTTGATCTCGGCAGGAGAACCCGCGCCTTCGATCACCACCACATCGTTCTCGGCACGCAAATCGTCCAGCGCCTGCGCAATCACCGGCCACACGTGCACGCTGCGCCCGCGCCACGGCATGGCGGTGAGTTCATCACTGACCTGCCCCATCAGCACCACCTGGCTGTGGGTGTCGCGCTCGGGCTTGAGCAAGAGCGGGTTCATGCGCACGTCGGGCACCGCGCGGGCCGCCAGCGACTGAAAGTACTGGGCGCTGCCAATTTCGCCCTGGCCGTTTTCAGAGGCAACAACGCGGGCGTTGTTGCTCATGTTTTGCGCCTTGAAGGGCGCCACTTTCAAGCCCTGGCGGGCGTAATAACGGCACAGGGCGGTGGTGAGCCAGCTTTTGCCGGCGCCGCTGGTGGTGCCGAGCACCATGATGCATTTGGCCGTCACAGGCGTTCTCCAGACTGAGGGGGATCAAGGTGTTCGAGGGCTGTTTTCAAGGCATCCTGCGCCTGCGGCGACAAGACCCCCAGACGCAAATGGCCAGGCAGACCCAGGGAGGTGGCATCGCGCAGTTTGATGCCCGCCGCACGCAGGGCATCCAGATCAAGCGCCTGGTCGGGCTTGGCGCAGAAATAATTGGCGTCGCTGGGCAGGCAGCGCCAGCCCAGCGTTTGCAGCAGGTCGATCTGGCGGGCCTTCCACAACGCGAGCGTTTGCAGGCTGTCCGCCAGCCAGGTCTGGGTTGGGGGTTTGACCCAGGCCTGCAGCATGGCCACGGCATGAGCGCCCAGCGGCCATGAAGCACACAGGGCGTTGAGAGCGGCAACGGCCACTTCAGCCCCCAGCGGCGCAATCGCATAGGCACCGCGCACACCGGTCAGGCCCAACGCTTTGTTGGGCGTCCACAGTTGCCAGACTTGGTCGATCTGCCGTAGCGGGAGACTCACCACGCCACTCAGGCGCAAAGGAACGTAGGCGCAGTCCAGCACCACCGGCGCACGGTTAGGGATGTTCAGGCCCATCATGCGGGCCAGCGCCTCACCGGCTGAATCGCCGCGCGTCAACCAGGCCGGCCATGAAGTGTGCGCGCCTCCCAGCGGGCTGGAGGGCTCACAGGCCCAGACCAGTTGCGCATCGTCCGGGCTGCTGGCCGTGCCCAGCCCGCAAGCCTGCGCAGCATGGGCGTAATCGCCATAACGGTGCGGCGGCAGGCTGACCCGGGCGGTGCCGGGGGCTGGCTGGTGCTTTGCCACCCAGCCCGTCATGCGAAAAATGAACTCGCTGGCACTGCCAGCCAACACCACGCGCCACAAGTCCACCGCATGAAAAGCCGCCAACTCAGCCCGCAGGGCCGCGTAGCTGGCATCCGGGTAGCGGGTGGCGTCGGCGTTTTGGACGGCCAGCAAGGCACTGGGGCACGGACCGCAGGCGTTGCTGTTGGTCGAGAAGTCAAAACGCGCAGCACCGAGGGCGTCCGGACCGCCGTGCACGCGTGGCGTGGTGGCGACCGCAGGGCTTGAGTGGGTCGGATCGCTCATGGGGCAGGCGTCGCAACCAGGGTAAACAACGCTATATAAATCATAGCTATCTGCGCAATCAACACAAGGGCCAGGAGTGCTTTTGAGGCATAAATGTGAGCCTGGCGGGTGTCTTGGGTCAGGGGCAGGCGGCCCGCTTCGTTCAGCACATACACACCGGGCTTCCGCAGGCTCACATTGAGCGCCAGCGCCATCGCCGCCATGGGCCAGCCGCTGTTGGGCGATGGGGTGCGTCGGGCCTCGGTCAAGAGCCGCCGCCAGGGCACACGCCCGGAAACCAGCGCAATCAGCACTGCGGTGATGCGTGCAGGCACCCAGCTGAGCACGTCGTCGGCCACGGCGGCCCACTTGCCGGCCCACTCCCAGTTGTGCCCCTTGTAGAGGCCGCGGTAACCCCACATGGCGTCCGCCGTATTGGCAAAGCGGTACAGCGCCGCACCGGGCAACCCCAGCAGCATGAACCAGAAAATGGGGGCGACGACCGAGTCGTTGAAGTTCTCGGCCAGCGACTCGATGGCGCTTTCGCGCACACCGGACTCACTCAACGCCGACACATCGCGGCTGACCAGCCAACTCAGGTGCTCGCGCCCGGCCGCCAGTGACCCTCCGTGCTCGGGGTTCAGCGCGTGCTCCACGGCCAGCACTTCGCGCTTGAGCATGGCCCAGGCCAGCATGGGTTTGAGTAGCAGCCCCAGCAGCAAGGCGGCCAGCGCGCCACCCGTGACGGGGCCGAGGACGTCCGGCAGGCGCAAGACCCCGTCTTCCAGCCCCCAAGACACTATCAAAACAATAGCTGCTCCCGCACACCAAATCAGGGCCCCAAGCCCAAAAGCCTTGAAATCTGGCGTGGCAGGGTGTTGCCCGGCCAAACGCTGCAATTTTTTGCCCGCCCAGCCCAGGTAGTTCCCCATCCACACCACCGGATGCCAACGCACAGGCGGCTCGCCCAACCAGCGGTCGGCGGCCAGCGCCATCAGCAGGGCCGTCATGGAGATGAGGGAGATGACCACGGCGAGTCCTTATTCAATCGCCAGCAGCGGGCGGTTCGGCTGGACGCAGCGCCTGACCCCAGGCGTCTTCAAACAAGAGTTCGTCCAGCGGGCAGCGCTGCGCCCAGCGCTCCTTCTGCAGCATGGGCTCTTCGTAAAACGCAGGTACCGGCCCGATGCACAGCAAGGCGATCGGTTCAGCGCCGGGTGGCATCTGCAGCAGTTCAGCCACCGCCAGCGGGTCAAACAAGGACACCCAGCCCATGCCCAGCCCTTCAGCCCGCGCAGCCAGCCAGAGGTTCTGGATGGCGCAGGCCGCCGAGGCCAGATCCATCTGCGGCAGGGTGCGCCGGCCAAACACGTGCTTTTCACGTCCATCGGCCAAGGCCACGGCCCACACCTCGGCAGCGTCCAGCAGGCCCTCCACCTTGAGGCGCATGAAATCTTCCGCGCGCTCACCCAGGGCGTGGGCGGTCTGCACCCGCTCGTGCTCCACCAGCGCATGCAATTGAGTGCGCAATTCGCGCTGGGCCACCCGTACAAAGCGCCAGGGCTGCATGAACCCCACACTGGGGGCGTGGTGCGCGGCGGTCAGCAAACGCCGCATCACCTCGGGCGCGACCGTGCCCCCGGCAAAGTGGCGCATGTCGCGCCGCTCGAAGATGGCGCGGTACACCGCAGCGCGTTCGGCGGCGGAAAACATCAATCTTCAATCCCGCGCTGCGCCGGAATACCGGCCTTGAAGGCATGCTTGACCAGGGTCATCTCGGTCACGGTGTCCGCCAGCTCGATGATTTCGGGCGGGCAGCGCCGCCCGGTCAGCACCACGTGCACATGGGCGGGGCGGTTTTTGAGCGTCTCCAGCACATCGTCCAGCGGCATCCAGCCGTAGATCAGCGGGTAGGTAATTTCGTCCAGCGTGACCATGAAGTAGTCGCCGCTCATGATGGCGGCCCTGGCCTTTTGCCACCCCAAGCGCGCCAGCTGTGCAGAGTGCTCCAGGTCCTGGCTCTTCCAGCTGAAGCCGTCGCCCAGGCCTTCAATCGGAATCCCGATCTGCTCGAACATGCGGTGCTCGCCAAAGCGGGCGCTGGGCACTTTCATGAACTGGAAAATCTTGACCGCCTTGCCGCGACCGTGGGCGCGCAGCGCCAGGCCAAACGCGGCCGTGCTTTTGCCTTTGCCATCCCCCGTGTTGACGATGACAATGCCGCGCCGTTCGCCCTCCGGCTTCTCGTAAGGCTTTTCGCTGGGAGGGGTCTCAACTTGCATGGGTCGCTTTCTTTGTACTTTCAGGGGAGCCAATTGGGGTCAGATTCCAATTAATTTCAGGAAAGATGGGGCACCGTTTTGGGCAGCGCCACCCACTGGTCCCCCAAGGCGTGAATGGCGATGCGGTGCTCAAACACCGCCTCCAGCGCGCGGTGGGTATTGGGGTCTTCACACGCGCCCTGGTGTGTCACCCGGCCCCGGGCCATGATGACCATCTGGTCGGCATGCAAGGCAAACGAAATTTCGTGCAACACGCTCACCACCGTCTTGCCCTGCCCGATGAGGGCGCGCACCACGCCCAGCCAGTCGGCCTGGTGCGGCGGGTCCAGGTTGGCCAGCGGTTCGTCCATCAGCAGCACGTCAGCCTGCACCGCCAGGGCACGGGCCAGCAGCACACGCTGGCGCTCGCCGCCCGACAAATGCCCCAGCGTGCGGCTGCGCCAATCCCAGGCCTGGGTGGCGCGCAAGGCGTTTTCGACCGCGGCATGGTCGGCCGGGCTGGGCGGCGCCAGCCAGGCCTGGTGCGGCAAACGGCCCAGCATGGCGACGTCCCACACGGTCAAATCATCGCCCGTGGCCTCGTTCTGTCCCAGCCACGACAACTGCTGCGCACGCTGACGGCCGGGCAGTTTCTCCAGCGGCTGGCCCAGCAGGGTGACCTTGCCCGACGCCTTCAGCAAGCCCGCCAGCACCTTGAGCAAGGTCGATTTACCGGCGCCGTTGGGGCCCACGATGCTGCTCCAGCAGCCTCGCGGCAAGGCCAGGTCAATGCCATGCAAGACCTCGGCATTTCCGAGGCTGGCCCTGATGGAGCTTGCGCCAATAGCGATTGAATGAATAGCATCAGTCATAAGCCCGCCCCGGACGAGACGCGGGTGCTGCGGTGCATCAGCCACAGCAGGTAGCCGCCACCCAGCACCGCCGTGAGCACACCCACGGGCAGCTCCTGCGGCGCAATCAGCCAGCGGGCCAGGGTGTCCGCCGCCATCAGCAAAACGCCGCCCATCAGGCTGGAGAGAAAAATCAGTCGGCCATGCGTGGTCTTGGTGATCGACCGCACCAGGTGCGGCGACGCCAGGCCGACAAACGCAATCAGGCCGGTTTGCGCCACCGCAGTGCCCGTGGCCAGTGACATCACCACCACCAGCGCCGTTCGCATGGGTGCCAAGGGCAGGCCCAGGCTGGCGGCCGTGGCCTCGCCCAGCGAGAGGCCGTCGAGCACATTGCTGAGCATCCAGGCCACGACCATGCACACCAGCCAGACCGCCCCCATCAACAGGCAAGCCGTCCAGCCCACAAAGCCGGTGCTGCCCAAGTCAAAAGCGCGCATGGCCTGCATGACCTCGGGGGACAACAGCGTGGTGAGCGAGGCCAATGCCCCCAACACCACGCCCACAATCACCCCGGACAGCAGCAGGCGCAAGGTGTGCTGCACGCCTTTGGCGAGCAGCAGCGTCAACAGCACGGCGCCAACGGCGCCCACAAAAGCAGCCCCCGTCAAACCGAGGCGAACGACCCACTGCGTCGCAAAGGGCGACACCCCCAGCAACACCAGCGCCACGGCCACACCCAACGACGCGCCGGACGCACTGCCCAGCAGAAAAGGGTCCGCCAGCGGGTTGCGAAACAGGCCCTGCGCCACCGCGCCGGCAAAGCCCAGCAGGGCCCCGGCCGCCCACGCGCCCAGGGTGCGTGGCAAGCGGATGTCCCCGACAATCTGCATCGCCACCGGGTCACGCCAGCTGTTCAACACGCTGTCAAACCCGGTGCTGCCCACACTGGCCCCCAGCAGCAGCAACAGCGCGCACATGACGAGCAAACCCAACGCCAGCCAGGCAGCCACGCGCTGCGGGTGCAGGACTGACTTCAAGGTGCGGTCCTCGTCCTGGCCCCTGTGCGCAGCAGGCACTGCGCCATCAGGCGCGCACCTTCCGCCATGCGTGGCCCGGGACGGACAACCACATCAGACTCAGCCACCGTGAAAATGCACACGTGCCGCTCCTTCATGGCGCGGATGCCACCCCAACCCGGACGCCCTTCCATGCCCGTGTAATTGCGGTCACCCACCATGATCACGTCGGGATTGGCCCGCACGATGAACTCAGGGTTGAGTTTGGGAAACGGCCCCAGCTTGGCCGGCACGATGTTTTGCGCCCCCAAACGCGCAAGCGTTTCACCGATGAAAGACGTCTCCCCTGCCGCATAGGGCGCCGGGTTGACCTCAAAGTACACCCTTGTGGATTTGACCGCGGCGGGCAACGACTGCGCAGCCGCCTGAACGCCCGCGTCAATCACCCGCCAGACACGAGCCGCGTCGGGCACGTCCAGCAACTGGCCCACTTTGCCCAGCACACGCTGGACATCGGCGTGCGTTTTGGGTTCCAGCGCCACCACCTTGATGCCCAGCGCCTGCAACCGGTCACCCGCGCGGGACGAGGTGGCCATCAACACCACGTCGGGCTTGAGCGCCACGATGGCCTCGATATTCGGGTCCAGGCCACCGCCCACTTGCGGCAGGCTGCGCACCGCCTCGGGGAAGTTGGAATACCGGTCCACCCCCACCAGACGCTGACACTGCCCCAGCTCGCACACGGTCTCGGTCAGCGACGGCAGCAGGCTCACGATGCGCTGCGGCGTCTTGGCAAAGTTGACCACGACACCGCGGTCATCCGTCACCTGCAGGGCATGGGCGGCGCTGGTGGCCATCAGGGCGGCAGCCAAGGCCAGGAACACAGTTTTCATGAAGCATCTTTCAAAGTCAGGGGCAAGCCCGCCGCCATCAGCGTCACCCGCGCGCACACCCGGGCCACGTCCTGGTTGAGCCGCCCGAGCGCGTCGACAAAGGCGCGAACCTCGGCGCCCATCGGGATCACACCCAGGCCAATCTCGTTGCCTACCAGCACCACCGGTCCGGGCGCGGCCTGAATAGCTCCTAAAAGCATAGCTACCTCCGCACGGTCCACCTGGGCTAGAGCCGTATTTTGTTTAAATTCCGGGTCCATCGGCATTCGCGTGTTGGTCAGCCACAGCGTGAGGCAATCCACCACCACCAGCGTGTGGGCGCGGCTGTGTTGGGTGATGGCTGACCCCAGTGCCAGCGGTTCTTCCACCGTGTGCATGCCCGGCACCCGCTCGGCCCGGTCCGCCTGGTGGCGCGCAATGCGCTCGCGCATCTCCTCGTCCCAGGGCTGGGCGGTGGCAATCAGCACGGCGCGGTGCTCTGACGACGCCGTCAGCCAGGCGCGCGCCAACAGCTCGGCACGGCGCGACTTGCCGCTGCGCTGGCCGCCCAGAATGAACTCGCTGCGGGCGGGGTGCAAGACTTCATCCATGCTGGGCGCTCCATTGCATGACGATGCGGTGCAAGGCGGCCACGCCGTCCGTCAAGGCCGCGGGGCCGGGCTGCAGGATGTCGGGTGACTTGATCTCGAACAGTTGCTGGTGTTTGACCGCATTCACGTGCTCCCAGCCCGGGCGGGCAGCCACTTTTTCAGGCCTGAACTTTTTGCCGCACCAGGAGCCGATGATGATGTCGGGGTTGCGCCGCACAATCTCGGCACCGTCGGCAATGATGCGGTTCTTGCCCAGGGACTGGGTCGACAGTTCGGGAAAACAATCGTCCCCGCCCGCGATGCCCATCAGCTCCGACACCCAGCGAATGCAGCTGATGTGGGGTTCGTCCCATTCTTCAAAGAAGATGCGGGGGCGGCGCTTCAACGATGCAGCGGCCTCGGCAATGGTGGACAACTGCTGCTGCATGCCTTTAATCAAGGCCTGGCCCCGCTCGCCCTGCCCCACCATCGCGGCCACCTGGTACATCATGGAAAAAATCTCGGCCACGCTGCGCTGGTTGAACACCGTGACTTGCACGCCCTGGCGAATCAGGGCGGCGGCAATGTCAGCCTGCAAGTCGGAAAAGCCAAACACGCAATCGGGCTGCAAGTCCAGAATCTTGTCGATCTTGGCACTCAAAAAAGCGCTGACCCGCGGCTTCTCGGCCCGCGCCCGCGTGGGGCGCACGGTGTAGCCGGAGATGCCCACAATGCGCCGCTCTTCACCCAGCAGGTAGAGCCACTCCGTCGTCTCCTCCGTCAGGCACACGATGCGCTGCGGGCCTTGGGCAAAAGTAAAACGGTCAGTCATTCAAGTCTCCTGCAAAAAAAGCGCCGCCGTGGCCACCGGGCTGGATGCAAACCACGCGTGAAAATAACTGGCCCGAATGGAGCCGACTTCATATACCGCCTCGCCCGCCTCCGGCGTGGGTGCCAGGCTGGGCCGTGCGGTGCGCCAGCGGCCTGCCAGGGGGCTGGCGCAGGTGGAGTAGTGGAAGGTATGGCCACGCAACACCCCGTCGTCCATCGCCAGCTGTTGCGGGCCCAAGGCCGCCAGGCGCTTTTGCATCGTGACCGTGCCGGGCAACAAGCCCCATTGCGCGTGGGCTTGTCCATCCACCGTGACCAGGGTGTCAAACAACACCATCATGCCGCCACACTCGGCCCAGACCGGTTTGTGGCTCGCCACATGGGCCGCCAGACTGTCGCGCAGGGCGGTGTTGGCGGCCAGTCGCGCGGCATGCAGCTCGGGGTAGCCACCGGGCAGCCACACGGCATCACATTCGGGCAAAGCGGCATCTGCCAGCGGCGAGAAAAACACCAGCGTGGCGCCCAGGGCCTGCAAACAGTCCAGATTGGCGGCGTAGATAAAGCAAAAGGCGGCGTCGCGGGCAACAGCCACCGTGCGGCCGCCCAAAGGCAGGGCACTGGGGGTGGATGGGCGCTGGTCTTCGTGGTCGGAGAACGCCACGTTCCAGCGCTTCAAATCGTCCAGCGACATTTGCCCCAAAGGGGTTGCGGCCAGCGCATCGGCCGCAGTATCCAGCCGCGCCACCGCGTCCACCACCTCGCTGGCCACGGTGAGGCCCAGGTGACGCTCCGGCAGGCTCATGGCCGGGTTGCGCATGACCGCGCCCAGCCACTGCTCGGGCTCACGCACGCTATCCTTCAGCATCCCCGCATGGCGTTCACTGGCCACCCGGTTGGCCAGCACGCCCGCCCAGGGCAGACCGGGCCGGTAGTGCTGCAAGCCAAACGCCAGTGCGCCAAAGGTGCCTGCCATGGCGCCCGCATCAATCACGGCCAGCACCGGCAAACCAAAGCGCTGCGCCAGATCGGCGGCACTCGGGTCCCCGTCAAACAGGCCCATCACGCCTTCGACAAGGATGAGGTCCGCCTCAGCCGCGGCAGACGCCAGGCGCGTGCGGCAATCGGCCTCGCCAGTCATCCACAAGTCCATCTGGTGCACCGGCGCTCCACTGGCCAGCGTGTGCCAGTAAGGGTCCAGAAAATCCGGCCCGCATTTGAACACCCGCACCTTGCGGCCCTGGCGTGTGTGCAGCCGCGCCAAAGCCGCCGCCACGGTGGTCTTGCCCTGGCCGGAGGCGGGGGCGGCGATGAGGATGGCGGGGCAAAGCGTCATAACGTCAAAAAACTCAGAACTTGACGCGCAATGCAGCGGTGAAAGCACGCCCGGCTTCCGGGTAAATTCCATTGGTCACGCCTGCCGTGCACGTGAATGCCTGGGTGTAGTACTTGGCATCCAACAAGTTGTTCATGCCCAATGACAACTCAACATTGCGCAGTTGGTAGGCATAACGCGCATCCACTGTCGCGTAGCTGGGTATCGTGCATGCGTTGTTGTAATCCACGTGTTGGGACGAAACCCACACCACCCCGGCATTCACAGAATGCGCGGGCGCAGGACGCCAGTCTGTGCGCAATGCCAGGGTCGTACCGGCCACCAGCGGCACGTTTTTGCCGTTATGCGCGCCCTGGGTGAACTTTGCTTCACGAAGGCCGGCATTGACTTGCAAGCCCACTGTTTTGCTCAAGTCATGACGGGCTTCCAGCTCCAGGCCTTGACGCCGGGTAGGCTCAAAGTTCACATTGGCACCGAATCCGTTGAAGGAATTCACATTCGCCACAGTCGGGTCATATCCCAACTCATTGCTCAGGTTGTTCCTGTAGTAACGCAATTCAACCTGGCCGCCAGCGTATTTCCAGCGGCTACCCAACTCCACATCGCGTGACGTTTGTGGTTGCAACACTGCACCGGGCAAGGTAAAGCCCAGTTCATCAACATTAGCCAGACGATAGCTGCTGCCCACCCGGCCATAGACTGACCATTTCTCATTCAGAGGCTGGGTAATGCCCAACTCCCAGGCAGATTGGTCCTGATCGGTGCTGGCGTTGTAGGTATCGCTTTGTTTGATATTCTCGGACCGATAGCCTGCAGACAAGCGCGTACCGGAAGCAAGTGTCACCTGATCCTGAACATACAAAGCACTGCTTTTTTGCTGCGACACGGAACCAAAAGTCCCGGGCACCGTACGCTTCCAGTCTGACTGGTCATGCCCGAACGTCAACACGTTCCCAAGGCCGCCCAAGCGAGCTTCGTTTTTTGCCCGCAAGGCCAAGGTGTTGGCGTCAACGTCATAGCGGTACGTGGACACGCCACTGCTCAAGCTATCGAGGCTCTTGGTTCGTTGCCCGGCATCCAAGCCCACTTGCCATGCGCCCAATTCGGCGCTTGCAAACAATGTTTGACGGGTGTTTTTGATGGCCCCTGTTTTGGTGGGATTCGTTGTCTGCGTTGGGTTGGATTCGTATCGGGCGGCAGTCAACGAACCTGGCAATCCGCTGTCGAGCATGTCGTTGGCCTGACTGGCCCCCACACGCAACCAGTCATTGCTCCACTGCGCCTGCACCGAGTTACCCTCGACATCTGACTTGAAATTGTCACGGTGATTGTCAGCCTGGCGCTTATTAGCCGCCAGATCAAGCGAAAAACCACCCGATGCCAATGTGCCATTGGCTCGAACTTCGTTCAACCCGTAGCTGCCCGTTGCCGCATAAATTTCAGCAGAATTTTTGCGCTCTAATCCACGCCCTGCCTTGGTCGTAATCACGATCACCCCGCCGGTTGCCCCTTCGCCGTACAAGACAGAACCGCTGCCGCGCAACACTTCGATGCGCTCCACGGAATTGATCGCAATGCCTGCCAAGCGGCTACCGCTGGTATCGGCTTCATTGATTTTGATGCCGTCCACAACCACGACTTGATTGTTGCCTGCAGTCGTGCCAAAGCCGCGAAGATCCAAACCGTAGTCGCCGCCGCCGTAGAAGTCAACGCGGCCGGGAACGCCAAGCAGCTTGATCACGGCTTCGTTCACCGTAGATACGCCCGAGCGGGCAATATCGTCCTTCGTAATCACACTGACACCAAATGGCAAGGTAGCCGCTTCAGACTGAAAGCGCGTAGCTGCTACAACAACATCTTTCAGCGAGGGGGAAGTCTGACCCAGCGAGACACCAGGAAAGGCAGCAACAAGCGCGAGTGAAAAAGCGGACAGGGAATAGCGTGCATTGACACGCATGGGAAAAATACAGGTTTTCATGGAAATGAACAATCAACAAAAGCCGTCACCGTCGTCCCCGACAGCGCATTGGCGTCACGATTGAACGCAAGCGTGCAATCACCTTGTTGGCCGGTATCCGGGCTGGTGGAACAACCTCCATCGCCTTCCCAAACGCTTGTTCAAAACGTTCAGTGGCTGTGATGGAAGCAGAATCCGAAGATTCGTCCACTTACCGTTGCGGGGGCAGCGCAGGTTAGGTTTGCTGTTGCCAGCAGCACCCTCCTGCTTCCCGTTGAACTGCGGCGTGTGAACCACACCGCGAGCACCAACGTACGTATTTTACAGCCGGTTGCTGTCGCAAACCCTACAATGCTAGCCCTATGTCGAACCAATCCCAAATCGACCAAATCGCCGATCGTGTGGAGCGCCTGCTCGTCCGTTATGAAGAGTTGCAGCGCACCAACGCGCTGCTCAACACCCAGGTCGAAGCCATCACCCAAGAGCGCGACTCACTCAAATCCCGACTCGGTGCCGCCCGTGCGCGCGTTGACGCGCTGCTTGAACGCTTGCCGGAAGCGACCATTGACAGTATGAAAAAAGGCTCGGCATGAAGCAACTCGAAGTTCAAATCATGGGGCAAAGCTATTTGCTTGGCTGCCCCGACGGCGGTGACTCTCGCCTGCTGGAAGCCGTTGAACGTGTGGACACAGCCATGTGCAAGATCCGCGACGGTGGCAAGGTGAAGGCGCGTGACCGCATCGCCGTGCTGGCAGCCCTCAACCTGGCTTTTGACGTGGCCGACAAAAGTGCGACATCTACAGCAACCACAAGCTCAACTCGCCCGGCCAGCCAGGAATCGACAACAATCCACCGCGATTCGGATACCCATGGTGATTTACTGCTGACATCACTCCTGGAGCGGCTTGATGTTGCGCTCGGCGATGACGGCCGCCTCATTTGATTTTCAAGGTTTTTGTTTCTTTGTCGCGCCTTCTCGCTCTACAATATTCTCTGTCTGCAGTGCACGCCGGGCTTTATATTTCTTGAACCAATGCTCTTTGAGCCCGGGCTTGGAACATCGCTGGTCAAGCGTGACCATCTCGCGTTAGATGGACCCAATGTCCAGCTGACCTCGCCCACCTGAACCCCGGTTCAGGATGCCGGTCCGGTGGCACTTGCAGACACCTACCTTCTTCCCCCTATGACTATTGAAATCCTGCTGATTGCCCAACTTGCGCTACTGGGCCTCGGTACTGGTTTTCTGGCGGGTCTGTTGGGTATCGGGGGCGGCATGCTGATGGTCCCATTCATCACTATCATCCTGTCAGGTCGGGGAGTTGGACCAGACCTCTCCGTCAAGATGGCCATTGCCACCTCCATGGCAACCATCCTCTTCACCTCTTTGTCCAGCGTACGTGCACACCATCAACGAGGCGCGGTTCGCTGGGACTTGGTCAAGGCGCTGGCGCCTGGCATCGTTTTAGGCGGCATGGTGGCCAGCCTCGGTGTTTTCGCTATTCTCAAAGGCTCATGGCTGGCCTTGTTTTTTGCAGCGTTTGTCAGCTTTTCGGCAACCCAAATGTTTCTGGACAAAAAGCCTGCGCCCACACGACAAGTGCCCGGCACCAGTGGCTTGCTGGGTGCAGGCGGCGTGATCGGCTTTCTATCAGGCCTGGTGGGCGCTGGGGGCGGTTTCGTGAGCGTGCCGTTCATGACTTGGTGCAATGTGGCCATTCACAACGCGGTAGCCACCTCTGCGGCACTTGGATTTCCAATTGCGCTGGCCAATGTGGTTGGCTACGTCATCGGTGGTTTGCATTTGAAAAACCTTCCACCCTATTCATTTGGCTATATCTGGTTGCCAGCCCTGGCAGTGATTGCCACCTGCAGCGTGTTAACGGCACCACTGGGAGCCAAGGCGGCACATCAGTTGCCAGTGAGGCAACTCAAGCGTGTTTTCGCAAGTATTCTGTACCTGCTGGCCACCTACATGCTCTACAAAGGCCTCACGACTTTGTGACCGAATACTGTTTACGTCAGCACGTTAACTTGACGTCGACCAGCATACGCAATAAGTCTTCGGGTTGACACAAGCCAGTGCCCCCGCTGAGCAGCGCAGCGGAACCTGCCGCAACGCCATAGCGGAAGGATTCGCGTAGATCCATACCCCGAGAAAGTGCCCACACCATGGCGCCGACAAAGCTGTCTCCAGCACCAATCGCGCCAATTACCTTGACAGGCAAAGCGGGAGAGAAGAAGGAGCCCTCATCGGAGATCAACCATGCGCCCCCCTCCCCCAACGACAGTACAACAACTTTGGCTTTCCCTTGCGCCACCAATTGTTCGGCAGCATGCTTCCATTCGAGCTCGGTTTCAAGCGGTTGCCCAACCAGTTCACGCAATTCGCGCAGACTGGGCTTGACAAGGTAAACACCCTCCTCCAGCGCCGCCGCCAAGGCCGGCCCAGAAGAATCCAACACCACTTTGGCTCCGGATGCCTTCGCCAACCTTGCCAACCGGGCATAGAAATCATTGGGAACACCAGGCGGTAAGCTGCCACTGATCACAACATACCGCGCTGGTGTCTTAAGATTGGCAATGTAGTGAAGAACCGATTGCCACTCTTCAAATGACAAGGCCGGCCCTGGCAGCACGAATCGAAACTCATGCCCAGTCAAATTCTCAATGACTGAAAAACTCTCACGGGTTTCGCCAGCGATGGCAATGCAAACGCTGTTGATACCTTCTTCACCCAACAATTGCTTGAGCAGCTGACCATAAACGCCACCAGCAGGGTACAGCGCCACACAGCTTCCTTGCAAGCGGTGCACCACGCGTGCCACGTTGATGCCTCCACCTCCCGGGTGTCGCTGTGAAACACCGCACCTGATTTTGTGCGTAGGGATGACCTGGTCTGCCGAAGTCGCAATATCAACAGCAGGATTCATGGTGACGGTAAGAATGTCGTTCATGCTCGTACGAGAATATCATGGCGACCGACCGAAAAAGCAGCAATGATTGACGCAAACGAAAAAGGCCTGATCTAACGATCAGGCCTTTTAATTTTGGTGGGATGTGCGGGGGTCGAACCCACGACAAACGGATTAAAAGTCCGCTGCTCTACCAACTGAGCTAACATCCCTTAACAACAGCATTAAATTAATTTAACATATGTTGCCAAGCCTCAAATTATAGCGTTATTTTTCGCGCCTTTTTCAGAAGGCTTTAGAAATTTTGTCGATGACCCATCCAGCAGCGCACTGTCCAAACGTGGCAGTCACGCTGACCACTGAACCATAGCCATGACAGTTGAGCGATCCGTCGCCTTCCATTACACAAGAAGCGTCAGGCGCCTGAATAGCTTCTCTGCTGAACACACAAGACAAACCAATCGTCTTCCCTTCGCGAGGTGCACCAAACTCCTTGCGCAGACGGTAGCGCACTTGGGCAAGCAAAGGGTCGTGCGTCACTTGGGCCAAATCATCAATATCCACCAAATGAGCATGACGTTTTCCACCGGCTGCGCCAACGGTCACGAACAGGGATTTCGTGGCTCGCGCCCAAACAGCCATGGCAGTCTTCGCGGTAATTTGATCACACGCATCAACGACAGCGGTCACGCCCTCAGGCAGCAGTGCAGGCCAATTGGCAGGCTCGACAAAATCTTCTATGCACGTCACATCACACGCAGGGTTGATTGCCAGAATACGGTCACGCATAGCCAGTACTTTGGCTTGGCCAAGCGTTGAATCAACCGCATGAATCTGGCGATTGATATTCGACTCTGAGACATGATCCAAATCGACAAGTGTGAGACGCCCTACTCCGCTACGGGCCAAAGCTTCGACAGTCCAAGAGCCAACCCCCCCGATACCGACAATGGCCACATGCGCCGCACGGATGCGTTGTGCACCCAGCACACCATACAGCCGTGCCAAGCCGCCAAATCGTCGGTCAGGGTTTATGTCAGCCGCTGTTAGCTCGGCATTCATCACTGCTGGGGGTAGTTCGGTTGTCTGCATTCGTCAATGAGCGTTTGCTCAAAGCTATTTGAGATTTGCAAGTCTCTCTTTGGCAGCCACGGCCGCTTCCGACTTGGGATAGACTTTGATCAAGTCATCAAGTGTCTTGCGTGCGCCACGGGCATCTTTGAGCTCGACTTGGCAATTGGCGATGGACAACACTGCTTCCGGTGACCGTAGGTGATCAGGCTCTTTCGACACAAGAGCGCGAAAATTGCTCATAGCCTCTTTATAGTCACGTGTAGCGTATTGGGCATTGCCGAGCCAAAACAAGGCCGAAGGCCCGTATCCACTTTGGGGATAGCGCCTCAAAAAGTCCACAAAAACGGTTTGTGCTGCCGCGAAATCACCTTTTCTGAAAATGGCCAACGCAGCATCGTAGTCACGTTTTTCAGTAGGCTCTGTCAAAAATTCGCGCCCATCCACCGTGACTTTGACGGGCTCAAATTGCCGCAACCTGTCATCAACACCTTGCGCAATATCTTTTTGTCGCCTCTGCATATCTGCAACGTCACGTGCCAATTGCTCATTGCCCCCCCTGAGCTTGGCCATGTCCGCACGCAGAGTCTCAATCTGGTTCTGAAGGTCGAGCAGGCTACGCCGTAACGAGGCGTTTTCCTCACTGGCGCGACCTGCACTTTGGGTGGACTCCAGACGAACCGCATCAACACGCTGACGCAAATCAAGAATCGCTTTTCGGGCTTCCTCGTCATCAAACAGCCCGGCACCAGCACCAGCAGCACTCAAACAGAGCAACACAGTCATTGCTGTTCGATGAATAGCTCTCATCGCATTTGCCTCCCGATACCTCATCGGTAGCTGATCTCAGCGCGGCGATTTTTGGCCATCGCGTTTTCATCGCTGCCTTGCACTGCAGGCTTCTCCTTGCCAAAACTGACGGCCTCCACCTGACTATCGGCGACACCCAGCAAGCCCAAGGCCCTGCGGACGGATTCAGCGCGCTTTTGGCCCAATGCCAGGTTGTATTCACGCCCGCCACGCTCGTCTGTATGTCCCTCAATGGCCACTTTTCGCATTTTCTCTACTTTGAGATTTCGCGCATGAGCCTCTATCACGGACTGAAACTCAGGTTTAATCACAAAGCTGTCATAGTCGAAATACACGATGCGCGAACCCGCTGGAGCGGCGGCATCCTGGCCTGACTTGCCAATATCCAACGACTTCACGCCGCTTTGCCCGACGGCACCGCCTGAGTTCTCTGAACCCTGCTGGGAAACAGACATTCCAGTTTTATCCTCAACAGGCACATCATCCAGCTTCACCGAAGAGGCACACCCAGCCATCAACGCCGTGGTACACAGAACCAGCCATAGTTTTTTCATCATTGTCATCCTCAAAAGATTATTGTTTCAGGAACGGGCCCCAGGCCGGCTCCCGTATATCACCACCCTGGCCGTTCAAACGGGCTTTCAGTTTGCCGTCCAACGTGGTTGTCATCAGTGCTTCACGCCCTTGCTGCTGCGTCGCATAAACGATCAGGCGCCCGTTTGGCGAGAAACTGGGGCTTTCGTCGGCCGATGAATCCGTGATCGAATTCACCGTACCGCTTGCAAGCTCCATCACATGCAATTTAAAGGCTCCGCCCAAACGTGAGATATAGGCCAGCCACCGGCCGTCCGGGCTAACCGCCGGGGAAATGTTGTAGCTACCCGCAAAGGTCACGCGATCCACGCTGCCACCGACCGCGGACATCCTGTAAATCTGCGGAGACCCACCACGATCGCTGACAAAGTACATGCTTTTGCCGTCCGGCGTGTAGACAGGTTCTGTATCAATACTGCTGGACTGCGTCAACCGGCGCGGCTCGCCACCTCCCGCATCGATTGCGTACAGCTGGGACCCACCATCGCGGCTTAGTGTCATGGCCAGCGTACGCCCATCTGGCGACCAGGCTGGCGCGCTATTCGATCCCCTGAAATTCGCGATGAGGCGACGTTTTCCACTGTCAATATCATGCGTGTAAACCACCGGCTTACGCGATTCAAACGACACATAGGCCAACTGATTGCCGCTTGGAGACCAAGCCGGTGAAATAATTGGCTCAGAACTTGCCAACGCAGACTGGGCATTTTCACCATCGGCATCCGCAACCCACAACTGATATCGCTGACCCGCCTTGGTGATGTAGGAGATACGTGTAGAAAAAACACCTTTCTCGCCCGTCAATTTTTCATAAATGAAATCTGAAATGCGATGGGCAGCCAAACGTAAATCCGCTTGGGCAACGGGGTAACTTTGCCCACCCAAATCCTGCCCGCTTACAGCGTCCCATAACCGAAATCGAACATCATATCGCCCATCAGACAAGCGGGTAATGCTTCCCGAAGCGAGTGAATCTGCACCTTTTTTCCGCCACGACGGGAGGTCTGGCCTGGAAACCTCGTCCAACGCAGCACCAGAGGCGTCTACACCACGGAACTGACCACTGCGCTCCAAGTCCGCCTGAATGATGGCGCTGATTTTTTGAGCTGACTGGTCTTCACCGCGGAAGGCCGCCACCGCAATTGGCAGCTGTGTCAACCCCACACCAGAGACCTCGACGCGGAACTGGGCACTTGCCGAGAAAGAAAGGACGAAAGACAGGAGGAAAAAAGAAATTCTTGTAATGGTGTTGCTCATCTTGGGATCACATGTTTTTTCACATCAATTCAGCTTAGTGACGACGATATCAGTCTCGAGACGGGCATCGTCAACACCTTTATCAGCACGGACAATTCCCGACCGCATCCGTTGAGTGACTAAATTTCGATTCGATAGTTCATTGTTTCGACTGTTTTCCTTGTGCCACAAATGATAAACCTCAGAAGCACAGAAACCATTCTTCCTTTGTACGCCAGCATGATGAAGACGTAACACCAAGTCAGCGTCTTCGTGTCCCCAGCCCTGAAAGGACTCGTCAAATCCATTGACCCGCAGGAAGTCATCACGCCAAACACCAAAATTGCAGCTTCTGATTTTCTTCCACCGAAAGTGCCGTTCTTTTCTGAACGGCGCGCTTGACCAGTGGAGCAAGTGGAGCAACTTGTTGGAGTCACCTGACAAGCGCCAGCGAAACCAATCCTGCCACCGAGCTTGCTGTAAATCGACACCCATTGTCAGCACGCTGCGCGTCAGGGACTCACTCAGCAGCACACGATTGCCGTTAACAAAGAACCCCTGTTCGCGCAACTGTTCATGCGACACCACAAAGTGTTGATTGGGTATGCAGTCACCATCGAGAAAAACCAAATAGTCTGCCTCGCTTTGAACGGCAGCCATATTTCTTGCACGTGAGGCTGTAAAACCGATATCCGGGTGCCAGACATGTCTAACCGAGCACTTGAACTTCGGTAAGCCTTCAATAAGCGCTTTAACAGAAGTTGGCCCAGATCCGTCGTCAGCAATCAAAACCTCATGCCCTTCACCGCACTGAGCGGCAAGACCATGAAGTACCTGCGTTAGCGCATCGGGGCGGTTATATGTCAGGACAATAAACGCAGTCTTCACAACTTATGCACACCTGGGTTAACAGGCTGCGATCGAATCATCAACCAGCGTTTCGCGTAGCGGTAGTAAGTTCCTTCAGCGTTCGATATGGCCAAGGCCAAACCCAACTGGCCGTCCAAAAACCCAAAGCGCAAGAAATAGGTACGAAAGAACGCCCAAACACCATGTCCGATTGCACTCCACAAGCTTGCTGACCGGCCCTTTCTTGCCATCCCTGCAGCCCCCGCCGTTGAGTAACGATTGACCTTGTCAAGCACAGACTCAAAACTCGGAAAGCTCAGGTGCACCAAGGGCGTATTGAGTCTCCCAATTGGACCCGCGGCAACCAGACGTTCATGAACCAGATCATCAGAGAACCGTGCTGAATCCCGGCGAAACAAACGAACGACGACATCCGGTTGCCATCCGGAATGCTTCATGAATTGACCACAATAACTTGAAAGCCGGGGAAAACCATAAACATCACGTGCGGAAGAAGCAGCAATGGTAGACAAGATTTCCTCCCGCAAGGCGGGTGGAACCCGCTCGTCCGCGTCTATCGACAAAACCCATTCACCACTGGCCAATGCAAGCACCCTGTTTTTCTGAGGGCCGAAACCAGGCCAGTCCTCTGTTACAGCAACTTTGGCGCCAAGCGCCCTGGCAATGTCCGCCGTGCCGTCAGTGCTGGCATTGTCCAGCACAATCACTTCGTCTGCGAAGTCAAGACTGTGCAGACAATCAGCGATATTGGCACTCTCATTGCGGGTGATGATGATGACGGAGAGGCGCATAGGTAGGGCGGGAGTGTAGCAAGTTGCCGTCATAATACGGCCGCTGCCTGCCACTTAGGACGGCTCCAAATCACTTTTGGCAGAGCCGAAAGCTTTGAACACATTCACTGATGCCGAAAACAACGTCCCCCAGCAACCGAGAACTGTACGTCCGACTCTTGAGTTATGTACGGCCGTATTGGAAGGCGCTTGCATTGGCTGTGCTGGCCATGGCGGGAACAGCGGCTACTGAACCGGTCTTTCCGGCAATTCTCAAGTATTTGCTTGACAAAGGAATCCAGACGCAAGACACACGCACGGTGTGGCTGGTTCCATCCGGCATCGTCTTGCTATTTTTGGTGAGAGGCATCCTGACGTTTTGCACAAGTTATCTGATGACGTGGATTTCTACCCGAGTGATCACCGATCTGCGGCGCGAAATGTTCGCCAAAATTCTTGTTCTGCCTACTCAGGTGTATCACGATCAATCATCAGGCAAATTGATCTCACGTCTGCTCTATGACGTCAACAATGTCGGTGAAGCAGCGACAAGCGTGCTGGTCACGCTCGTGCGGGAATCCCTCACTGCGGTCGCGCTCATCGCCTATTTGCTTTACCTTGACTGGAAATTCACATTGGTCACGCTGGCCATCGGTCCGATCATTGCATTCATCGTCAAAGCATTCGGGCAACGCATACGCAATGCGAGTCGCATGAGTCTGGAGTCGATACGACAAATCGCGCACTCCATAGAAGAGACCGTTGTTGCCCACAAAGTGATCAAGATTTTTGGCGGACAAGCCCAGCAAACCGAACGATTCCGAATCGATACTGAGCGCTTCAGGCGCGCGATGATGCGTGAGGCCATTCCCGCTTCAGCCATGACGCCCATCACCCATATGGCAGCCTCAGTGGCCATCGCCATCATCACTTTTTTGGCGCTAAGTCAAACCATGGGAAACGCGGGGGCGTCCGCAGGCGGATTCGTATCATTCATTACATCAATGCTTCAGCTGATTTCGCCGATCAAGCAGCTTACAGGCGTCAACGCGACCCTACAACGCGGACTGGCTGCGAGCGAAAGCGTTTTTGCGCTTCTTGACACCCCTGCAGAGGCTGACCCCGGTGCAACAAGAATAGATCGCGTCAAAGGTAATATTGAGTTTGAGCACATCAGCTTCAAGTATCCGGGCTCAGAACGCCTGGCGCTCGATGACATAAGTTTCCATATTGCCGCGGGGCAAACCGTTGCACTGGTTGGTGCATCTGGCGGAGGAAAAACGACCATAAGCGCTCTAATTCCTCGTTTCTATCGAAGCACCATGGGTCACATTCGGATTGACGGTATGGACATCAACAACCTGTCCTTGACCAGCTTACGCCAAAACATTGCATTGGTCAGTCAAGACATTGTCCTGTTCAATGATTCGATTGAAGCCAATATTGCATTCGGATCCCGCGACACGAGCAGCCGGGAAGATGTCATCAGGGCCGCGCAAGCTGCCAACGCCTGGGATTTCATTGCTCAGTTGCCAGAAGGGCTCGACACACCAATCGGTGAAAACGGCGCGAAGCTGTCAGGCGGACAACGTCAACGCATCGCCATTGCCAGAGCCATCCTCAAGAACGCCCCAATTCTTATCCTTGACGAGGCGACCTCGGCGCTAGACACAGAGTCTGAAAGGCAAGTGCAATCGGCGCTCATGCATCTGATAAAAAATCGTACGACACTCGTTATTGCCCATCGACTCAGCACCATCGAAAAAGCCGACTGCATATTGGTTTTGGACCAAGGGAAAATTGTTGAATCAGGGACACACACCGAGTTACTGAATAGCGGTGGCTACTATGCCAATTTGAGTCAAATGCAGACATGAAGATTCCGATTTTGATGTACCACCAAATTGACGTGTCACCCCCAAAGGGCACGCCGTTGCGTGGGCTGGTTGTCTCACCCGGCTCGTTTGCGCGACAAATGCTATTGCTGAAAATATTGGGTTACAAAGGCCTGTCAATGCGCGACCTCGAGCCCTATATCAAGGGCCAGAAAGAGGGCAAAGTGGTTGGAATCACATTTGACGATGGCTATAAGAACAATCTTACGAATGCTCTTCCGACATTGATGAAACAGGATTTCACTGCCACCTGCTATGGGGTCAGTAGCATGATTGGCGGCACCAACAGCTGGGACCGCGACATCGGCGTGGAGCAAAAACCATTGATGACAAACCATGATTGGCGAACTTGGGCATCGGCTGGTATGGATATCGGGTCACATACCAAGACGCATGCAGACCTTACCTTGCTCGACATTGATGAGTCCTTCGACCAGATCGCAAACTCAAAACAAGAAATGGAAAATGCGCTGGGATCTGAAGTAAGGCACTTTTGTTATCCCTACGGCCGATTCAATAATGCGCACAAGGAAATGGCAAAAAAAGCGGGTTACATCACTGCAACAACAACTCGTCGTGGCCGCGTGCACTCCGGCGACGACGAATTTTCACTGAACCGAAGCATGGTTGCCCGCGCCACGAATCTTGCCTTGTTTATGGCAAAAATCATGACTGAATATGACGACCGACGTCGATAGAAATCTCGAACGATTTTTCAAAATAAAAACAAATTTTCCTCAAGAGTCAGAATTCCGATGACACCATTCGTACTCTATTGCAAGAGCTATAGGACTGACCTGAAACGAGTCATCCGTTTGGCTGAATCAGTTCAGCGATTCAATACAGACAAACTGCCTTTCTACATTTCTGTACCTGATGATGATTTTGATCTATTCAAAAAGCAACTAACCGGTCTAGATGCGGAAATCCTTTCGGATCAAGCAATTCTCCGAGCCTCGCCTCACATTAATTCGAGTCAACTGGATCAGATGCCAGGCAACCTGTCGCAGCAGGTCATCAAGTCCGAATTCTGGCGATTAGATCTTGCCGCCGCCTATTTCTGCATCGATTCCGATTCAATATTTATCAGGCCATTCTTTTTATCCGAATTTATTTCAAATGAAGGCACTCCATATACCGTAATAGACGAAGGACAAACTCTTCTGGAGGATGCCTTACGCCACAGAAAAGAAAGAGTTTTGTCCGACTTCAAAAATGAAGCAAAGAAATTTCAAGGAATCTTCAACCGAGTTGGGCGAGCATATAGCTTTGGACCTTTCCCACTGGTCTGGCATCGTGCAGTTTGGGAAAGTTTGGACCAGCAGTACCTTCAGCCCAACGGCCTGAGCTTCGCTGACGCAATTCAAATTGCGCCAGTTGAATCTCGCTGGTATGGCGAAGCTCTCCTAAAATACAACGCCATTCCGTTGATGCCTTGTCAGCCATTCTTTAAGGTGTATCACTATGCATGGCAACTTGATCAAGATCTTCGTGCGAGGGTTGATGTGGAGAAATTGGCGCAAATATATAGCGGCGTCATCTATCAATCAGCGTGGGAGCGCTCAATGGACTGGCCCCGTGAAGGTGGAAGCTCACTCTCAATGGTAGGTCGCCGCATAAGGCGGCGATTGGGGCGAATCTAACCGAGCCCATTCTTACTCAAAAAATGAGCGGAAGATCCTTGCAATGCAGCTATTGACAATTTTCATACTGTGCCATAACAGGCCCGATGACGCCAAAAAAGCAATTTTGTCTGCGATCGGTCAAACTGATTCAGGGTACTGCTTGACGATATCAGACAACTCTACCAACGAAGAGGTTAAATGCCTTGTCGAAAGTGAATTTTCAAATATTAGATATATCAAGCGAACCCCTAATCTTGGGGCCCTTGAACACTTCAATACGTGTATCAATGAATCAAAAAGTGATTACTTTTGCCTTTTTCATGATGACGACGTATTGGAATCCAGTTTTGTTCAGGAAGTCAAAAAAGCAATTTATAGCTATCCAAATGCAATCGCAATTGGATGTAATGCTCACATTGAGCGCTTCGGAAAATTAGAATTAAAACCATCCTTCTCTTCCATATCCAGCTACGAAATAATTGATTCACCACGTAATTTAGCCACTCGATATTTTGCAAAATCTCAATCTGGAATTGCTCCATTCCCAAGTTACATATACAACAGGAAATTGATAAATAAAAATAGATTCCCTTTGGATGGCGGAAAATACTCAGACGTTACCTGGCTGCTGGAACTCGCCAAAAAAGAACGTATTGTTTGGATAAACAAGCGATTGCTCACGTATCGTTTGCATGCCAGCAATGATGGAAATATAGAATCTCGGCGTGATCGCCTCAAATTCTTGGCATACCTCAAAAGTAACACGAAGACATTCAGCAATGAGATTCTGGCGATGTATCGCTTCAGCTTCATTTACAAGAATATTGCGAAAATAAATCAGGATAAGAATCCCATGCGTAATATTATTGCGAATGGATTTTCAAAAAAATATCGATGCACTCGCATGTCTAGGCTGGAGTACTACAAATCCGCACTCATACGCGTAATAAATAAGTGGTTGTCCAAAAAATGATTTACGGGAATATTTTTGCTGATGGACATAGTGGCAACTCGCTATTCGCTGAAGAAGACAAGATTCACCAATTTAATCCAACAAAAACACCCAGACTACTTCGTCAAGAATTCCTTAGTCAGGGAATTGAACTTAATACACCAGATGTAAACATTGGACGAAACGTTTCATTTGATTTGCATCTGGAAGGAAGATTTATTTCGGATAAAAAAGATTTCCAGTATTTAATTGCACTGGAAAATCCAAACATCAATCGACTTAACGAAAATCAGGAATTTTGCAAACAATTCTCAGCAGTATTTGCATGGGATTCCAGATTATTTACTCTTCAAAATGTTATCCCAATACTCATACCATACCCATTTGAGCTGCAGAACTCTCCCGCATTCCATGAGCGCAGTATATTTAGTTGCCTGATCAACGCCAATAAGGCTTTTAAAAAAAATACTCCGTCAGATCTGTACATTGAACGCCTAAATACAATTCGCTGGTACGAACTCAATGCGCCTAGACAGTTCGCGCTTTACGGTATGGGCTGGGATAAATCAACGCCGGCATACACATTTTCAGGTAAGTTATACCGCAGCATTTCACGAATTCAAACCATAATATTTGGAAAAATGCCGTTCCCAAGCTATCGCGGCAAAACAACAGACAAAAGCGAAGTCTTGCGCAACAGCAAATTTTCATTTTGCTACGAGAATAGCCGCAACTTGTCTAACTATATAACGGAAAAAATATTTGACTGCCTCGTGAATGGTTGCGTTCCTATCTACTGGGGTGCAGACAATGTGAGGGAACATATTCCAGAAGACTGTTTCATAGATAGAAGAAATTTCAAAAATACTGAAGAAGTTCATAAATTCTTACTTTCCATAGACAGTCAAGAGTATGAAAAATATCAATTCGGAATTTCCAGATTTCTTACTAGTGAAAAGGCGAAGGAGTTCAGTTCAAGCCACTTTGCATCCACCGTTGTCGACCATATTGGCAGAGATGTCAATGGGGCATCATTCGCAAGAGAAGTAATTCAGCAAATGGAAAGCACTCAATGATAGTTGTCATACTAGCCGGTGGATTGGGCACACGAATCAGTGAAGAGACCAATGTAAAGCCCAAGCCAATGATCGAAATAGGAGGCAAGCCCATCCTCTGGCACATCATGAAGATGTACTCCCATCACGGCATCAATGACTTCATCGTGTGCTGTGGCTACAAAGGCTATGTCATCAAGGAATATTTCGCCAACTACTTCTTGCACATGTCGGATGTCACCTTCGACATGAGCAAGAACAGCATGGAAGTCCATCAA